>JAEZZU010000307.1 GCA_023418355.1 Pseudomonadota bacterium
CCACGGAGTTACCCGCTAGTACCTGAAACTAGTGCGTCTACCAATTCCGCCACCTGGGCTTTCAGGAAAGATTTAGATTGTATAGCAAAAAAATGGACCCACGCACCAACTCGCGCAATTCGCTCAAAGAAATTGAAGGAACGGTGCAAGGGCATCGAGACGGCCATGGATTCGTCATTCGTGACGATGGCGAGGCCGATATCTACATCCCTGCCAATGAAATGCGTGCCGTGCTCCACAAGGATCGCGTGCGCGTGCACATCGTTCGTCAGGACAAACGCGGCCGCCCGGAAGGGCATATCGTGGAAATCATTGAGCGGCCTACCAAGACCCTGATTGGTCGCCTGCTGCAGGAAAGCGGTGTCTGGCTGGTGGCGCCTGAAGACAAGCGCTACGGCCAGGATGTGCTGGTGCCACCGGGCGCAACCGGTCAGGCCAAGACCGGGCAGGTTGTGGTGGTTGAACTCACTGAAGCACCTGCTTTGTTTGGTCAGCCTGTGGGTCGTATCGTGGAAGTGCTGGGTGAGATGGATGACCCCGGCATGGAAATCGAGATTGCCGTGCGCAAGTACGGCGTGCCCCATGTGTTCTCGGAAGCCTGTCTGGCGGCAGCCAAGGCCTTGCCGGAAAAGGTGATGGCCAAGGACCGCAAGGGCCGCATTGATCTGCGCGATGTGCCGCTGTGCACCATTGATGGTGAAGATGCGCGCGACTTTGACGATGCGGTGTATTGCGAACCTGCCAAGGTGGGGCGCAGCAAGGGATGGCGTCTGCTGGTGGCGATTGCCGATGTCAGCCACTACGTGCAAAACGGCAATGCGATTGATGTGGATGCCTACGAGCGTGCGACCAGCGTGTACTTTCCGCGCCGCGTGATCCCCATGCTGCCGGAAAAGCTCTCCAACGGTCTGTGCTCGCTCAACCCCGATGTGGACCGCCTGTGCATGGTCTGCGACATGCTGATCACCGCCAAGGGTGAGGTGCATGCCTACCAGTTCTACCCCGGTGTAATGCACAGCCATGCGCGCTTTACCTATACGGAAGTGGCGGCCATTCTGTCCAACACCCGTGGCCCGGAAGCTTCGCAGCGCAAGGAGCGTGTGCCCGATCTGCTGAACCTGCATGGCGTGTTCCGCGCTTTGCTGGAAGCGCGCAAGCAGCGCGGTGCCGTGGACTTTGACACGGTGGAGACGCAGATCGTCTGCGATGACAGCGGCCGCATTGAAAAAATCGTGCCACGCACGCGCAATGATGCGCACCGTCTGATCGAAGAGTGCATGCTGGCCGCCAACGTGTGTGCAGCAGACTTTATTGAGCAAAACGGCCGCATGGCGCTGTTCCGTGTGCATGACAAGCCTTCGGCCGAGAAGATTGACTTGCTGCGCGGCTACCTCAAGGCCATTGGCGTGAACATGTCTGTCAGTGACTCGCCACGACCAGAGGAGTTTCAGGCGATTGCGGATGCGACCAAGGAGCGCCCGGATTCGCAGCAAATCCACACCATGCTGCTGCGCACCATGATGCAGGCCATGTATACGCCGGACAACGCGGGCCACTTTGGTCTGGCCTTTGATGCGTATACGCACTTCACCAGCCCTATCCGCCGCTATCCGGACTTGCTGGTGCACCGCGTCATCAAATCCATTCTCAATGACGCCAAGTACAAGCTGCCCAAGTTGCCAGTGCCCGGAGAGGCGCAGGAAAAGCTGGCCAAGCGTCTGGCCAGTCGCGTGACTGAGCCGCAGATCAAGCCCCGCAGCAAGCTGGCGCAAGCTGAGCTGCAGGGCTGGGAAGCTGCCGGTCTGCACTGCAGCGCCAATGAGCGCCGTGCCGATGAGGCCAGCCGCGATGTGGAGGCCTGGCTCAAGTGCAAATACATGCGCGACTACCTGGGCGAGGAGTTTGCAGGCACGGTCACAGCCGTCACCAGCTTTGGCATTTTTGTGACGCTGGACGCCATGTATGTGGAAGGCCTTGTGCATATCACCGAGCTGGGCGGTGACTACTTCCGCTTTGACGAGCAGCGCCAGGAGCTGCGTGGCGAGCGCTCGGGCGTGCGCTACACGATTGGTTCACGCCTGCAGGTGCAGGTCAGCCGCGTGGATCTGGATGGGCGCAAGATTGACTTTCGCATCGTGCAGGATGAAGCCATGGCAGCAGCGTCTGCGCGCAATGGTGGTGGTCGCCAGCGTGCCGCACGCCACGAGCGCCGTGAATCGCAGGAGACTGCGCCAGCTTATGCAGAACCTGCACCGCGTGCCCGCCCACAGGCCGATAAAAAGCGTGGTGCGGCCGTATCGCCCAAAAGCGGTGGTGGTGCCTGGGTAGATCCAGTGGCCGCTGCGGGCTTTGGTGCTGTGCGTGGCAAGAAAGGCAAGCCTGCCAAAGCGGCGGCGAATACTCCGGGCAAACCTGCTGCCAAGTCGGGTAAGAAGCGCCGCTGAGTCATACGCAGACGCAGTCTCAGGCTGATAGCTCTTAATAAGTGAGCTGTTAGCGCTTGAATATACTTGCTTTCAAATACTTTTGTATCTGAAATGCAGGTATGGCAAGCGCTAGCAGCTCACTTTTTTATATGGTTTGCCATGGCGCACAGGCCAGCGCAGAGGCGGTCAGCGGTTGTGTGCCGGGCCAGTTTTCGGCCATGGCGCCGTGCTCCCACACGGCTTCGCAGGCAGCCAGATGTGCCGATGGCTGTTGTTGCCAGCGTGCTGCAATCAGGCCGGCGAGTACATCGCCGGTGCCGCCAATGGCCAGGCGGGCATTGCCAGTGGGGTTGATGTGTGGGGTCTGCCCGGGGCTGGCAATGATGCTGCCCGAGCCCTTGAGTACCACGGTGCATTGCAGGCGTTCGGCCAGTGTCTGCGCGGCTTGCAGGCGGTGGCTCTGGATCTCGGCGGTGCTTTGCTGCAGCAGTCGCGCGGCTTCCAGTGGGTGCGGGGTGAGGATGGTGGCTTGACCTTGCGCGCGGCGTGCCTGCAGGACGGCTTCAAGGTGGGCATCCTGCGCGATGGCGTTCAGCGCGTCGGCATCCAGCACCAGTCTGGGCGCTTGCTGCAGCACTTCGGGCAGCCAGGCATGGATGGCGCTGCCTCCGCCGCAACCGCACACCACAGTGGCGCTGCCCAGCAATGCACGGGTGCTGTTGGCGTCTGGTTGCATCAGGTCGGGTGCGATGGTGTGGTGGCTGTTGGTGCTGGGTGCAAGCAGGTGCAGCAGCGTGCGGCCGGCGCCGTGGTGCAGTGCGGCGGAGGCGGCCAGGATGGCAGCGCCTGCCATGCTGCTGGCACCGCCAATGACCAGTACATCGCCAAAGCTGCCTTTGTGGCTGTTGTGCCGGCGCTGTGTGCGTGCGGGTGCCGCATTGAGCCAGGCGGTGGGTGGGTGCTGTTGTAGCACGTCGCCGCAGGTCAGGTCGTCCCACCAGATCTGTCCGCAGGCGTCCCGGCCGTGGTGGGTGAACAGGCCGGGCTTGAGTGTCAGCAGGCTCAGGGTGTGGCGGCTGTGTGGTTGCCAGTGCGCAGGGGGCTCAAAGCCGGGCAGCCAGACGCCGCTGTCGGTGGCAAGGCCTGTGGGGACATCCACGGCCAGTGCGTGTGCCGGGCTGGCGTAGCTGCACTGCAGCAGCTGTTGCAGTGGCGTGTCTTGGCTGGCCGGGCGTGCTTGCTGACCCAGGCCGAGCAGGGCGTCGATGACGATGTCATCGGCTTGCAGAGTGGGAATGTGCTCGGGTGTGAGCCATTGCACGGGGCTGTCGGCCAGCTGCTGCCAGGCGCGCAGGCTATCGGCGCTGCATGTGTCTGGCGTGCCCAGCCAGTGCACCCACACCGTGAGGCCGCGCTGCGCGAGGTGGCGGGCAGCGACCAGGCCGTCGCCGCCGTTATTGCCGGGGCCGCAGAGCACCCAGGCCTGGTGTGCATGCGGTGCTATGGCGCAGGCCAGCTGGGCAGTGGCCTGGCCTGCGCGCTCCATGAGGCTGGGCTGCTGCGGCAGGCTGAGTGCCTGCTGTTCGATCTGCTTGCTGCGCTGCGCATTCCACAGCGGTTGTGGGGTGGGGTTGAGCCAGTGAATACGCTGCAGCATGGGGTGTCCTAAAAGCGCAGGGGAGAGAAAGCCTGCATGTCTACGGCAGTATCGCGCCCGGCCAGCATATCGGCCAGTGCGCGTGCGCAGCCTGCGGCGAGGCTGATCCCGTGGCTGCCGTGGGACACATTCATCCAGATGCCTGGGTGCTGGCTGGCGCCGACGGCGGGCAGTCCATCAGGCAGGTAGCTGCGTGCGCCGCGCCAGACCTGGGTCTGTGGTGAGGCAAGCTGTACGCCGCCCGGGAACCAGTCATTGAGCAGGTTGTACATGCGCTGCAGGGTGGCCTGGTGGTGCGCAGCGTCGGGTGTGCTGCCCATTTCCAGTCCGGCGGTGATGCGCACGCGCTGCCCCATGCGGCAGATGGTGGCCTGCTGCTCCCAGTCCATGATGGCGTTGCGTGGTGCGTGCAGTGGATCGCGCACGGGTGCCGTCACGCTGTAGCCCCAGATGGGCATGAGTGGCAGTGCCGTGCCGCATGCAGCCAGCAAGCTGCGCTGCGCGCCGGTGCAGATCACCACTTGTTCAAAGGGGTGTAGCTGGCCGCCGGTTTCTATGCCTACGGGGTTGTGATGAATGCGGGAGATGCTGGTGCCTGTGTGCAGGCTCACGCCCAGCTCCTGCGCCTGCATGCGCAGGTATTGCGCCCACAGGCGGGGGTTGATGCTTTCGCCGTCTGGAAAGTGCAGGGCGTGCAGCCAGGCAATGTCCTGGCCCAGACCGGGTTCCAGCTCCTGCGCCTGTGCGGCATTGAGCAGCTGGCAGCGCACACCTTGCTGCAGCAAGGTGGGAATCTGTGCGTTCCAGAAGCTGGCTTCCTGCGGTGTGCGCAGCAGGATCATGGTGCCGCACTTGCGCTCGGCCATGGTTTCAGCATCTTCGCAGTACTGCCAGCGCAGGCTGTCGCTGTATTGCCCCATGGCGTGCAGTGCGGCACCGAATGGATTGGCGGGCTGCTTGAGTGTCAACGCCTCGTTTTTCTTCCACTGTCGCATCCAGCGCCAGGTGGAGGACCCCAGGCGGCTGGATGCCTGCAGGAGTGAGGCACTGTTTTGCAGTTGCCTGAGTGGCATGCCCAGGCCGGGGGCGGTCAGGCTGTGCGCGGCCAGTGGAGCCAGCCAGCCACCGGGCGCAAAGCTGGCATCCTCGGCGGCGGCATTGAGTTGTTCAAAAACGGTAACCTGGTGCCCATCCCGGGCAAGTTCCAAGGCTGTGGAGATGCCGGTTATGCCAGCTCCCACGATGGCGATCTTCATGGCGTGTGTAAGCGCTATCACTATTGAAAAGAGTGATTTTGACCTGCAAAAGCTATCGTCAATAGCGCAATGCACAAAGAAACCTTAAGAACTTCTTTGCTTGTCTGATTTGACGCCTTCATGGCAGTTTGGCAGGTCCCGGAGGCTCGCGCCAGACTGTCTTGTGCTAAAATCTTTCGGCTTTGCAGTTGGCTGCTTGGATTTCAAGCTTGAAACTAGGCAAAGCAAATCGCAAATCGGCTTCCACAAGGTGTCGCCCGTCCTGATGTCAGGGGGCGAACTCGAGCCGAATTTAAGACCCAACCTTTGGAGAAAAACATGTCCGTTACCATGCGCGAAATGCTGGAAGCTGGTGTCCACTTTGGTCACCAGACTCGTTTCTGGAACCCCAAGATGGCTCCGTTCATC
>JAEZZU010000012.1 GCA_023418355.1 Pseudomonadota bacterium
GAAATTCAGACCCTGCGCAGCACGCACACCGTCTGGCCTGCGGCGGTGGTGGCAGGCTTGCGCACGGAGGGCTGGATGTCTGTGGGACGCAAGATGCGCATGCAGGCGCTGGCCGTGGACGTGGCTGGCAATCCGCAGGCCCATGTGCCACTGAAGGTGGAGGCGATTCACCACACCACCACCAGCACACGCAAGCGCCTGGTAGGCGGTTTTTACAGCTATGACAACCAGCGCAGCAGCAAATCGCTGGGCCAGGTGTGCAGCGGCAAGAGCGATGCGCGCGGCCTGTTGCTGTGCGAAGTGCAGGTGCTGGAGGCTGGAGAGGTCGAGCTGATTGTCTCTGCCGAAGACAGCAAGGGCCGCACATCGCAGGCATCCGATACGGTCTGGGTGACCGGTCAGGGCGAGTTGTGGTTTGGTGGTCAGGACCATGACCGCATGGATGTGCTGGCAGAAAAGCCCAGCTACGCACCGGGGGAGGTGGCCAAGCTGCAGGTGCGCATGCCTTTCCGTGAAGCCACGGCGCTGGTGAGTGTGGAGCGCGAAGGTGTGCTGCACACGGAAGTGGTGCAGCTGGAGGGCAAGGACCCCACCATCGAACTGAAAGTGCAGCCCGGCTGGGGGCCGAACGTCTATGTGAGTGTGCTGGCGCTGCGTGGGCGGCTCTATGAAGTGCCGTGGTACAGCTTTTTCACCTGGGGCTACAAGGCACCACGTCAGTGGTGGAATGCCTTCTGGCATGGCGGCAAGGAATATGTGGCGCCTACGGCCATGGTGGATCTGAGTAAGCCCTCATTCCGCTTTGGCGTGGCGGAGCTGCAGGTACAGGACAAGTCGCAGCAGCTGGCGGTCAGCGTGCAGGCAGACAAGCCGCGCTACCAGATCCGGGACAAGGCCAAGGTCACCATCCGTGCCACGCTGCCGGGTGGCCAGCCTGCTGCCCATGCCGAAGTGGCCGTAGCGGCGGTGGACAAGGCTTTGCTGGAACTGTCACCCAATCTGAGCTGGCAGCTGCGTGATGCCATGTGGCAGCGCCGCGACTGGGGTGTGGAAACGGCCACCGCGCAGATGGAGGTGGTGGGCCGTCGCCACTACGGACGCAAGGCGGCAGCGCCGGGCGGCGGTGGTGGGGCTGGCGCTCCTACGCGTGAGCTGCTGGACACCCTGCTGCTGTGGCAGCCGCGTGTGCAGCTCGATGCCCAGGGGCGAGCAGAGATCGAGGTACCGCTGAATGACGCACTGAGCAGTTTCACCATCGTGGCGGTGGCCGACGATGGCGTACAGCGCTTTGGCTCCGGCAGTGTAGACATTGCAACCACCCAGGATCTGCAGCTCATCAGCGGCCTGCCGCCGGTGGTGCGTGAGGGCGACCAGTTTCAGGCCATGCTGACGCTGCGCAACAGCACAGACGCGCTCATGCGCGTGCAGTTGCAACCCAAGGCTACGGGTGTGACTTTGGCAGCACAGACGGTGGAAATTCCAGCGCATGAAGCGCGTGAGCTGCAATGGGAGGTGACCGTGCCTGTGCTGCTGGAGCACGCAACGCAGGGGGAGTGGCCATGGCAGCTTGATGCCCGCGATGCCGTCTCTGGTGCGCAGGACAGTCTGTCGCTGAGCCTGCGTCTGCTGCCGGCCGTACCGCTGGGCGTACAGCAGGCGGCACTGGTGCAGATTGACGGGCACTGGATGCAGCAGCTTGAATGGCCCAGAGATGCGCTGCCCAGACAGGGTGGCGTGCGCCTGTCCTTCAGCGACAAACTGGCCGACCCTGTGCAGGGCGTACCCGGGCTGCGTGACTGGTGGGCCGCCTACCCCTATGTGTGTCTGGAGCAGACTGTGGGCAAGGCCATTGGTCTGGGGGATGTGGCGCTGTGGGAACGCACCATGGCTGCGCTGCCCACCTATCTGGATGATGACGGGCTGGCCATGTACTTCCCGCCGCAGCGTGCACACCACGCGCGAGGCAGTGACAGCCTGACGGCCTATTTGCTGGCGGTGGATCGCAGCCTGCAGTCTGTGGATGCCAGGTTCCAGCTGCCAGCGGCCGAGCGTGCACGTATGGAAGCAGGTCTGATGGCCTTTGTGGAAGGGCGTATCGAGCGCCAGTTCTGGAGCCCTCGGCAGGATCTGGATGTGCGCAAGCTTGCCGCCATTGCAGCACTGGCTGACAACGGCAAGGCGCGGCCCGCCATGCTCGAGAGCATTCGCATGGCGCCTCACGACTGGCCCACCCATGCAGTGATCGACTGGCTGCGTATTCTGCAGCGCATGCCGCAGCTGCCAGGGCATGCAGAGCATCTGGCGCAGGCGCAGCAGGTGCTCAAGACACGGCTGTTCTATACGGGCTCCCAGGTGGGATTCCGCACGGATGCCAGCGACCACTGGTGGTGGCTCATGCAGGGCACGGACGTGAATGTGGCCCGGCTGCTGCTGACCACCATGGAGGCTTCGGAATGGGATGCTGAGCGGGTACGTCTGGTGACAGGCTTGCTGGCGCGCCAGAAGCAAGGCTCCTGGCAGACCACGGTGGCCAATACCTGGGCGGGGCTGGCATTGCGGCAGTTCTCGCAGCGCTATGAGCGTGATGACCTGTCTGGCAGCACCACGGCCTTGCTGGGCACAGCCACGCAGACGGTGCATTGGGCCGATCTGCCTAAGGAGGAAGCCTCTGACAGCAGCGGCGGCTTGCCGCCGCCTGCTGATCCGCAACGCAACCTGTTCTTCCCATGGGGAGAGGGGCGCACGGCCTCATTGAGCGTACAGCACAGAGGTTCAGGCCAGCCATGGATGGCATTCCAGTCCGTGGCTGCAGTGCCGCGTACACAGCCTGTGCAGGCAGGCTATGCCATCAAGAAGTCAGTGACTGGGGTGCAGGGCGCAAACGCAGAACGCTGGCAGCGCGGAGATATCGTGCGCGTGCGCCTGGAGCTGCAGGCCGGCGCGGATATGACTTGGGTGGTGCTCAATGACCCCATCCCTGCAGGAACCACGATTCTGGGCAGCGGTCTGGGGCGGGATTCCGCCATCGCTTTGCAGGCACAGGGTCGTAGTGATGAGCAAGGTGTCAGCCCCACGTTTGTGGAGCGTGGCCAGGATGGCTACCGTGTCTACTGGGACTATTTGCCTCAGGGGACGACGGTGGTGGAGTACAGCATGCGCCTGAACAATGTGGGTGACTTTGCTTTGCCACCTACGCGAGCAGAAGCCCTGTATGCACCGGAAATGTTTGCTGAACTGCCGAATGCACGCTGGAGAGTCGAGGGTGTGAAGTAAGGATGTATGTGAATGCTTGCATTTGTGCAATATGTGGTTATTGCTGGAAATGCAAACAAACTCTCGATTATCGGTGCCATGGTGGTGCAAGGCGTTCACTCTACGCGCTCAAATTGTGAAAAATTATGTAGAACAGGGATTAACACTTGGGCTTGCGCAAAAGTGTCGCTATCTTTGGCGCTCTCGTCAGAAATCGCTGACGCTGTGTAGGAATCTTTTCTAGAAGGCTCTTTTCATGCAACTGGTCACATGGAATACGCAATGGTGTTGTGGTGTTGACGGTGTCGTCAGCCCTGAGCGTATCGTTCAAACTGCGCAGGCAATGGGGCCGTTTGATGTGCTGTGTTTGCAGGAGATCGCTGTCAATTACCCCAAGCTGCAAGGTGGCCCTCAGCACCAGTTGCAGCAGCTGCAGGACTTGCTGCCCGGCTGGTTGTTCTGCTTTGGTCCCTCCGTACATGAGTGGACTGCCGCAGGCGAGCAGCAGTTCGGCAATCTGATTGCTACGCAGTTGCCCGTACTGCAGGTGCAGCACTATCCTCTGCCGTATCCCGCGGACGAAAACATTCGCAGCATGCCGCGCATGTGCACGGTGGTGACCGTACAAGACCCCAAACTTGGCCCGGTGCGTG
>JAEZZU010000040.1 GCA_023418355.1 Pseudomonadota bacterium
CTATCACAAGCAGATAGACAAAACCCGGCAATGAGTAGCACTCCCACTACCCAAATATCTTTAAGTAATTTCTGTTTTATTTTCATTTTTATTTCTTTTTTGTTTGTTGATTTTACTTTTGTAAAGTCTCCCTTTAAGGAGATTTATAGGGCTAAAAAATAAGCCTTATTCCCGTTTGCAAAGAAGGTCTGAACATCTCCACATCACTTCCCCACAACACATTGCATTTTCCTTTTACGAAAAGCACAAGATTGTCGATTACAAACATATCCAATACCAAGTGATAAGCACCGCCGTAAACAAATCGGTCTCGTGTCAATAGTGTTGCACCGTCAGGTAAAAGCTTTTCATTTCGATTAACCGTTTCATAACCTGCAACGGCAGTAATTCCGGTATTGAACAATACGTTCTTTCCTGCATCGGAAAAGAGATTTAAGAGATAGCCACCTTCAAAAGTAACCGTTTCGGAAGGGATTTGTATCTCACGATAAGCAAAATGTTTTTTCGCATATTCCAATCCGAACAACCATTGATTAGCACGCTTGTGGTTAATCGTCATCGCCATTTCCAAAGTATAATTACCGTTTTCAAACAGCTTGCTTTCCGTAGTCGGAACACCTGCTGACAACTGCAATCCACGTTGTCCGGGAATAAGCCGTTGGGCGTGTGATGAAGTGGCTATCGCCACCGTCATCACGAAAAATAAAAGTATCCGTCTCATCAGAATTTCAATTTTAAGTTATCGATGTTTTTTGCACGGATTAAATCTTCGTTTTCCACGATAAATGTCTGATGACGACCGCCGTTTTGTTCAAAGAGCGTTACTTCCAATACTTTATCATCCGGCAAAGTGAACTGTTCCAATGCAAATATAGAACGTTGTGTTTGCAATCCGCCGATACGGATAACATCGTTATAGGCTCTCAATGGTTGTAGAACTTGTTCTTGAATGGCGGTACGTTTGGCTATTTTTTTATCGACCACCTTAAACGTGATAAAGTCGATGTTGTACGGCATTTCACTTTGGTTTTTCATTTGTAAATGAAAGTACAGCAGTCCGTTGTGCGAGTACAGCCCACGTAATAGAAACTGAATACCGAACTTTTTCGAGCCGATATGTTTGATTTCTCTGCGGTCGTTTTGCCAAATGGTTTTCATTATCAGCTTGACCAACACGGGCGATTGATTACCCAACTCTTTGAAATAAATATCGGCTTTGTTGGTGGGTAAATTATTTGTACCCGAATGCAGAAAATCCTGCATCTCGATGTTCAGACGTTCCGGTTCTTCGGCATATTTCACATTGAAACTGTAAAAACTACCGTCATCACAAATAACCGAAAGATTGGTTTCCGTTTCAAAATCACGCACGGCAGCCTTTACACGAAGTACGTTGTCGGCATCTTCTGCTTTCCCTGCAATAATGTTACTGCTTCCCAAATCGACGTAACGGATTTGAGCGGGAAAAATCAGATGAACGGTTTTCTCGAATGTGATTTGCAAGCCGTAAGGCAGTACTACTCTTCCGTTAGGAATAGCACGGCTCATACCTTGATATAAGTCGCCCGAGCCGATTTGAGCGTTAGCAAGAAAACTTCCTGCCAATAAAATGTTAGCTAAAAATAGTTGTTTAATTTTCATTGTTGTTGTTTTTTTTGATTTGTAATTAACTTATTTATTGTCTGTCAGATAGAGCAAATGTCCGCTTTTAAGCGTAACTTTTACTTCCCGCATTTTTTTGTTAATGTATTGCGATGCTCCCTGCATTACACCCTTTCCTGCATCAGCAGCCAATTGTTGTCCTGCGGATGAATTAAAAGTGAAACTCGTTCCTGCCGATTGTCCCATTCCGGCAACGACTTCCTTCACAGCATTCATCTCTTCGTGGTTGGGAATAAAAATACCCTGCTGTCCGTCCATATCATACGCCGAGAGATTGACGGCGATAATTCGTCCCTGTTGCTCAATGCTTGTTACGGAAAGTGTCAAACGATTACCTTGTATTTTGGCAATGGCTGTCAGGATTTTGTTCTTTGGAAGGTGCAGATTGGCTACTCGTGCCGTTTCCAACAGACGCAATCGAACAGCTTCGCCGTCTTTGATGGTTATCGTTTCATGAACCGATACTTTCAGCGTGTTTTTATCCAAAGCTTCATTGATATTTTCCGTGCCGGAAAAGAAATAGCGATTACGCTCTTGTAGTTGTTCAGCCATAAACACACTGTCCGGTACTTCTTGATAGAGTGACGAAACCACGTTTTTCACTTCGGGCAGTACGGTAAATATCGGCTCTTTGGATTTGGCTTCCGCTTTGGTATGAGCATTAGGCAACGGCTCGTCCATTTCTCGCTCAACGGCATTTTCAAAAGGATTTGTTGTTGCCGTTTGCTGATTTTGCGGCATATATTTGGCAGCCAACTGATACGACTTTTCCATTAAAGCAATGTGGTCGTCTTCTTCATTTTTACTCTCTTCCAACTCGATAACTTTGTCACGAAGTTCCGTTACTTCTCGCCACAACTCTTCCTTTTCAGGGTCGTGAGCAGGCGGTTCGTTAAATGCTTGCAACATCCGGGTAGTTTCTTGATATTGGTTGACCGACTTTAACATAGGGTCTTCGTTGTCAGTTTTGTATGCCGATAAAGCTTCGTTCCTGTTTTCGCTTTCACGGTCGAAATAGTCGTACAAACTACCTATCATTCCTTGTTGGTTTTTCTCTTTTTCTTCGTCTGTACCAAGTGTATAGGCTTTCAGTTTATCGTCGGGTAAGTCGAGATTGGATGCTTGCGGAATATCGTCGTTCAATCCGATTTGCTCTTCCGCCTTTTTCTTTTCATCGGCTGACGGCTTGAAGATAACCCACATAAGCAGGATAAACAAAATGCCCATCGCGCTGAAAACAACCGCTTTTTTTAGTTTTTCCTTGTCTTGTGGGGACAACTCTTTGAAGGTGTTTCTTTTTTCGGATTTTCCACCGTTTTCCGGTGTTCTTTCTTGCGGATGAGCCGTCTGCTCCACTGGAATGTTTTCTTGATGTTGCTCTTTTTCATTGTTCATAATTATTGGTTTTTAGGTAGTTGATTGTTCAAAAGTGTCGTTCCTGTACAGGCTGTCGGTTCGGATAGGCGTGTCAATCAGTTCGGGTATGTCCTCGTGGGTTTCATCTACCTCCTTTTCGGGAATAAACATCGGCATTATCAACCCGATGCAACAGAGAAAATAGACAGCACTCACGCTGATAAGGATAATCCGTCGCTGACGCAAAGTCAGGCGTTCGCATCGTGCTTTGAGCCACAGGTGCAGTTTGAGATACGCTCGTTTCATCGTTTTACGGTTTGAATGTCGTGATTTTGAAGGACTACAAAACGTTCCAAAGTAAATCCTTGCGGATTGTTGTCGGAACGCACCGAGTTTATCAGCTCGCAATCGGTTACGAGCGAACGTTCCGTGATGTTGCTTTGACGGATAATGTATTGCCGGGCAAAGGTTTTTGCCTTGTAAGGATAGCTGTCTAAGTTGCACACGATGCTGTCAATCTCGACGCGTTGGTTGATGTTTCCCGAAATTATCCGCGTGAAATAGCCTTTCTCCATCAAGTCTTTGTAATAGTTGTACGCCGATTTGTCGGCAAGCATAAAAGCACGTTTCATATTGCTTTCGATGGCGTTTTTATCGGGTGCGACGGTGAAAAACAGCTCGTGAAAACGTCTTACGTGCTCACGTATTTCTACCGGACGGTTGGCTTCGGCATCTTGCGAAAGCGCCAACATCAGCGATTTTCCGTTGTCTAAGACGTAGATTTTCTCCCGTTGTTTTTCGGCAAACGTGTATGAATTGTAGAGCGCGTATCCGCAGACACACAAGCAGAGTACGACAAAAAGCAAAGCATAGATGCGTATCTGCTTAAACGATGTTTCGATATTTTTTAATGATTTAAATTCCATAATATTAGTTTTTATTATATATTTGCTCTCAGACAGATGCCTTATTTGTCAGACACTATGGGACGCGTCCGGCATCTGACGCTAAAGTGTTGAATTGATTGAGTTCGGCGACCGGGCGCGATAGGATCAAGCCAGTCACTCAATTTTGAGCCGTTCCTTCTCAAAAAGAACGGCTCTTTATTTTTTCTTCAACATTCCGCGTATACGTCCGGCCACGTTTCCTGCTACCGCACCGCCAGCCGCTGCCGCCGCTTTTCCTCCGCTCACGGCTTTCCCGCCGGCGTGTTTGGCTTGTTCGTTCAGGTTCTTACCGTAATTTCCCATTCCGCCTCCGGCTTCGATAATCCAGCCCGCTACGGTAGGCACGGTGAAATACCCCACGATGCCAATCAAAAAGAAAATGATGTAATACCAATGACTGCCGTCGGAAATAAACGTCGGGTCTTCCAGCATCGCGATGTCTTTTTTTATCATCAACACCTGTATTTTGGTCAATAAAGCGGAGAGAATACTGCTGACGGGCAGCCACAGATACACCGAAATGTAGCGACTGAACCACGCCGTGAGCGAACCGCCCAAGCCGTCCCACATAGTGATGGCGAACACAATCGGCCCTAAAATGGAAAGCACTATCAAATAAAAGGTGCGGATGGTGTCGATGATTAGCCCTGCCGCTTGATACAGCAGTTCCAACAACTGATAGACTTGTTCCATCATCCATTTTTTGGTGTTGTAAGCGGCTCGTTCGGCATACATTCCGGCAATGGTAACGGCATCGGAAACACCGATGATGCCCATCTCCTCAATTTTTTCGTCCCACTTGGCTTGGTCTGCCAGATACGCCGTTTCGGGATTACGCATCAAGGCTTCGTACTCCAATTGGTCGCGTTTTTGGGTCAGGGTTTTCAAGTCGCCTGTCTGCTGTTTTACCATCTGCTCCGTTCCTTTTACGATAGGGCTTAAAATGGTGTTGATGCTTCCCAGTACGATTGTAGAGAAAAACATAATGCAAAGTCCCAGTGCGAACGGGCGCAGAAGCGGGAACACGTCAATAGGCTCGGCTCGCGCCAGCGACGACCAAACCCGCATCGCGATGTAAAACAAGGCACCCAATCCGGCAATGCCTTTGGCAATACCCGCCATATTATCGGCAAGAGGTATCATTTCGTTGTACGTGGTGCGTAACAACTCGTGTAGGCTGTTAAAATCCATAAGCCCCCCTTTCCCCAAAACGGGGGTATTTGTTCGTTGAATTATTCATTTTTCCTTTATTTTTTATTACTATTAATGAGTTCACTTACTTAAACAGATTTAGGGGGCTACCAAAACCGATGTTCATCCATTCCGTACAGCTCCTGTACTCGGCGGATATCGTCTTTTTTCTTGGCACGCACATAGCTCACCGAAATGTTTTTGCGGGTGTAGTACGAAGTGATTGCCTTGTACTCTTTTACCTGTTCGTAAATGCGGTCAATCAGCTCCATTCTTTCCTTGTCGTTCATCGAGAAAGAACCGCTTTTGGCGATGGATTTCAGTTCCTTGACCGATTCGCCGCTGAGTTCGAGCAACCGGGCATACCCCGATGCCATTGCCGTGAGTTCGGTAGGTCGGAAATTGGTGTCGGAAAGCATCCGTTTGTAGGCATCCACGTAAATTCCGGTGATGTCGCCCACCATTACCAATGTTTCTTTTACCTTGTAGGCGTCGCCAATCAGGTTGTTTACTTTTTTCAGGGCATCGTAGTATTTTTTGGTGTCGCCGTAGAGTTTTTCCACTTCTTTGAATCCGTTCAAGGTGTTTTTTACGGTTTTGGAAGCTGTGGCAATTTCTTTGATAGAGTTGGCGATATTGCCCGCGAAGTTGCCCGGGTCGGTTACCACAAATTGGGCGTTGGCATTGCCAAATAACAGGGCAACAGCCAATAGTGTAAGGAAAAGTTTTGTTTTCATACGTGTTGATTTAAATGATTGCTGTTTGTTTTATTTTGTTCCTCGCATTAGAGAAACTCTAACCCTTGGGTTAGTTTGTTTCTAACCCCTGCGTTAGAGATGTTCTAACCCAAAGGTTAGATTGCGTCTAACACAACGGGTGCCATACATTTTTTACTTTTTGTTCTCTCTTGTCTTTTCGGCGAGTTGTTTTATCGCTTGCTCTATATTTCCGCCCAAGGCTTCCGCCTTGTTCATCACCTCCATTTTTTCGGTTTCCTCCGTGGTGTACGTCAGGTACTCTTCGGGGGAAACTTCGGTGGCATACACGGCAGATTGCGTTCCGCCCAACCCGATCCACACCTCTTTGTAGAGCCTTCCGCCGTCGTTGTTCATGTTAATGGAAAGGATTTGCGACTTCTCTTTTTCGGTCAGACCCAACAAGTTTTGTATGCTGTCGAATTTATTGGCATATTTGCGTTGGTCTAACAGGATTTTACAGTCCGAGTTATTGATGATACTCTCTTTCACGATAGGACTTTGAATAATATCGTCCACTTCCTGCGTTACCACGATGGCTTCTCCAAAATATTTGCGGACGGTTTTGTAGAGATACTTGATATAATCCGCCATATTTGCCGATGCAATGGCTTTCCAAGCTTCTTCAATCAGTATCATCTTGCGAATACCTTTCAGGCGTCGCATCTTATTGATAAAGACTTCCATAATGATAATGGTTACCACCGGAAATAGGTCTTTGTTGTCTTTCACCGCGTCAATCTCGAACACGATAAAGCGTTTGTTCAACAGGTCGATGTTCTTGTCGGAATTGAGCAAAAAGTCGTAGCGACCGCCACGGTAATACTGTTTGAGCGTGGTCAGCAGGTTGTCGATGTTGAAATCTTCTTTGGTAACTTTGATGTCACGGTTTTCCAACTCATTTCGATATGTATCCCTGAGAAACTCGTAAAACGAATTGAATCCGGGCGTAATCTCTCTGTTTTCACGGATAAGGTCAAGATACACGTTCACGGCAGAACCCAATTCGCCCGCTTCCGTTTTGGAAATCTTTTCGTCTTCGCTTTTCCACAAGGTGAGCAGCAAAGTGGAAATACTTTCCCGTTTTTCCACGTCATACACGTAATCATCGGTATAGAAAGGGTTAAAAGAAATGGGATTTTCATCGGTGTACGTGTAGTAAATTCCGTCCTCTCCTTTGGTTTTCTGATGAATAAGATTGCTCAATCCTTGGTAGGAATTTCCCGTATCCACGAGCAGAACGTGCGCGCCCTGTTCGTAATATTGGCGTACCATATGGTTGGTGAAAAAGGATTTTCCGCTTCCCGAAGGTCCCAAAATAAATTTGTTGCGGTTCGTGATAATCCCTTTTCGCATCGGCAAGTCGGAAATATCCAAATGCAGCGGTTTTCCCGTGAGCCTGTCCGCCATTTTAATACCGAAAGGCGACGGCGAACTTTGGTAGTTGGTCTCTCCGGTAAAGAAACAGAGTGCCTGTTCGATAAAGGTAAAGAAACTCTCTTCGGCGGGAAAATCGCCTGCATTACCCGGTATTGCCGCCCAATAGAGCGTTCCGGCATCTACGGTATTGTGTCGTGGACGGCACTCCATAAGGGCAAGAGCCGAACCAACATCGTTTTTTATCTGTTTGAGTTCTTCTTTGTCATCGCTCCACGCCAACACGTTGAAGTGTGCTTTAATGGAAGTCAAACCTTGCGAATGTGCCACGTTCAGATACTCTTCTATCCACTCCCGATTGATTTGGTTGGAACGAGAATATCTTGCCAACGAAAGCATATTGCGAGCTTGTTTCTCGAAGTTTCGCAAGTTTTCATCGCTATCCCCGATAAACAGATATTGATTGTAGATATGGTTGCACGAAAGTAACAACCCCACGGGTGCGGCAAAAGATAGCCGGCAATCCGATCGGTCGGTGGACAGTTTTTCATAACGACTGTCGGTGCTGACATTTGTCGGCAAATCATCTGTATCGCTAAGCGTGTGAAGGCAGAGTATATTGTCGCCTATTTTTACTTCCGACGCTCCGAGTTTTATATCTGCCAAAGATGCCTGCTCCGCTTCGTTTAGTGTAAAATAGCGGTCTAATAATCCCCTTTTTCTGTTTGTCCCGCAAATATCGTCTGCCGAAAGACGGGTAAGTTGCATTATTCCGCTGTCGTTAATAATCCGCTCGAACTGATCCACGCTTTCCAAAAATCGACCGATGGTCTCTTTGTCTTTTATCTCTTTAGGTAAAATAGTTCCCCGGCACAAAGTGCTGAAATCACTCTGTTGTGCCATTCGTTGTTTGGTGGTTTTGGTCAGATAGAGATATACGGAATGGTTGAGAAACGGACGTTCATTGAAATGTCTTTTATACGAACGGCTCAAAAAAGAGAGATTTTCCTTGCCGAAATCGGAACGGTAATTCTCTTTGATAAACCAATCTTGCTTATGCAAAATGCTGTAATCGGGCAATACACGCACGGCTTTGTTCCAAGTGGCGTGCATTATTTCGTATTCGGGCGATGTAAGGGTAAAAAGTTCGGGCAGTTCCAACGAGAAGGCAACGGTTACATCGGCATCTTTCGATACGATGCAATCGCCTTCAATCGCCAAAAGCGGGAACTTATCTTCCAATCGGCTTTTCTTGCTGATGTTTCTCATCGAGTTGCTCCTTTCTTGCGGTTAGATTTTTGTATAAGACGGCACACCGAACTACGGCAGATCAAATAGCGGGGATGATAACCCACCGCACGGCGTTTCATTAAGCCGTACTCTCCGTATTTTCGGTTCATGGCGAAAGTTTGCCACACCAACACGGTGGCACCCGATACACCCAAGACCAAACAGAGTGATTGGCTTACGCCGAACATGTAAAGGACAACGACAAGGATGAAATCAGCCAACAACCCGCCCACGAAAATGAACAGGTATTGAGATTTCAGTCCTTTGAACTCTACCGTTCTGCCGATTCCTTTGTTGATTTCGAATTCCGCCATTTTTACAAAAAGAATGAACGTAAAATGGTAGCTGCTACAATCAGGAACACACAAGCTCCGAACCACGATGCTGCCGTTTTGCTCGTATCGGGGTCGCCGGCTGAGAATTTTCCGTACACTTTTACTCCGCCGATAAGTCCTACTACTGCACCAATGGCATAAATCAGTTTGGTGGCAGGGTCGAAATAGCCGGTTATCATTTTGGTTGCTTCGTTAATTCCGGCAGAGCCGTCGCCCTGAGCGAGAAGGTTGGCGGCAGAGAGTAACGCCATTGTGAATACAAGATAAATTTTCTTTTTTGTCATAATATTAATGTTTAAGGTTATGAAATGTCGGTTAAAAAGAGTACGGAACAAGCCTTAGATTTAAGGTTTAGATTGGCTGACGCGGCTTGTTCCGTCTCTTG
>JAEZZU010000080.1 GCA_023418355.1 Pseudomonadota bacterium
CGGCACGGTGTTTGCATGCGTGGTTATGCAGCAAACCAGTAGCAACCGAGGTCTGTCTGCGCGACAATACCGGATTCAGCCACAGCGGCATACAGCACCTAGGGTTTCCCAGCGTGCCATGCCCATGTGGGGCTGCGGCCCGTCGCGATGTGCATCACATGCACCGTGTTGTGCGCAGGCAGGCCTGACCAGTTTTTCCACCTCAATTTGAAGCCATGAAAAAACGTACCCTTCTTGCATCGTTGGCACTGACCGCCATCCTCGCTGCGTGCGGCAAGTCTGAACCTGCTGCGACCGCGCAGGCGCCTGAAGCAGCTCCCGCTCCTGTGGCTGTGACCAAGATTGTGGTCGGCCTGGATGCCAACTTCCCCCCCATGGGCTTCCGTGACGAGAAGAACGAGCTGGTCGGCTTTGACATCGACATGGCCAAGGAAGCGACCAAGCGCCTGGGCATGGAAGTTGAATTCAAGCCCATCGACTGGAGCGCCAAGGAAGCGGAGCTGAACGGCAAGCGTATCGACGTGCTGTGGAACGGTCTGACCATTCTGGAGTCGCGCAAGCAGCACATCGCGTTCACCGACCCCTACATGGCCAACCGCCAGATCATCATCGTGAAGGCTGGCTCTGACATCACCGACAAGGCCGGTCTGGCTGGCAAGGTGGTGGGTGCACAGGAATCTTCTTCGGCCGTGGATGCCATGAAGAAGGAAGAAGCTGTGTCCAGCACTTTCAAGGATTTCAAGCAGTTTGGCGACAACATCACTGCGCTGATGGACCTGGAAGCCGGCCGTCTGGACGCTGTGGTGGTGGACGAAGTGGTGGGCCGTTTCCACGTGGCCAAGAAGCCTGACGCCTATGTGGTGCTGGAGGACAACTTCGGCACCGAAGACTACGGCGTGGGCTTCCGCAAGGAAGACACAGAACTGCTGAACAAGGTGAACCAGGTACTCAAGGACATGAAGGCAGACGGCGCCGCTGCTGAAATTTCCAAGAAGTGGTTCGGTGAAAACATTGTCAAGTAAGCTTCGTGCTTGAGCACACACCGGCGTAGCCCGCCTTGGCTACGCCGGTGTTTTTTGTTGGCATAGCACGCAGCTGATGCAACGGTGCGCCGCAAGGCGCCTGCGACACCCGTTCAAGTGGTCGCGCTGAAGGCCTTTTCATGGATTACGTTTTCTCAATTCTGGGGCCACTGTCGCAAGGCGCGATAGTGACCCTCAAACTCTTTGCCGTTACGCTGGTGCTGTCCATCCCGCTGGGATTGGCGCTGGCTCTGGTGCGCCTGTCCCGCTTTGCCGGGTTGCGTGCGCTGGTGGGCGGCTATATCTGGCTGATGCGTGGCACGCCGCTGATGCTGCAGATGCTGTTCATCTACTTTGCGCTGCCCTTTGTGCCGGTGATTGGTATTCGCTTTGACGACTACCCCGCAGCCATCGTGGCGTTCACGCTGAACTATGCGGCCTACTTTGCGGAAATCTTCCGCGCCGGTATTCAGTCGATTGACCGCGGCCAGTATGAAGGAGCCAAGGTGCTGGGCCTGAGCTATGCCCAGACCATGCGCCGCATCGTCATTCCTCAGGTGTGGCCCCGCATCCTGCCGCCCCTGTCCAACGAAACCATTACCCTGGTCAAGGACACCTCCCTGATCTACGTGCTGGCCCTGAACGATCTGCTGCGCATGGCGCGCGGCATTGTCCAGCGCGACTTTACGACCACGCCTTTCATCGTGGCCGCAGCCTTCTATCTAGTCATGACCCTGGTGCTGACCTGGGGCTTCCAGTATCTCGAGAAACGCTATGCCAAGTACGACGCCTGATGTGATGATCTCCGCCAAGGACATCCACAAGGCCTTTGGCGGCAACGAAGTGCTGCGCGGCGTCTCGCTGGAGCTGCTGCGTGGTGAGGTGGTGGCAGTCATTGGACCCTCGGGTTCGGGCAAGAGCACATTTCTGCGCTGCCTGAACCATCTGGAAACCATTGACAGCGGCAGCATTCATATTGAAGGCGAAGTGCTGGCGCAAAACGATGCCAGCGGCAAGGCGCAGTATGTGCCTGAAGCACAGATCCGCCAGATCGGCCGCAAGATGGGCATGGTGTTCCAGTCCTTCAATCTGTTTCCGCACCTCACGGTGCTGGAAAACCTGATTGAAGCGCCCATGCTGGTCAAGAAGATGAAGCGCGAGGAGATCGTGCCCAAGGCCGAGGCGCTGCTGGCCAAGGTGGGCCTGTCGGCCAAGCGCGATGCCTACCCCAATCGCCTCTCGGGAGGCCAGAAGCAGCGTGTGGCGATTGCGCGCGCGCTGTGCATGGACCCCGACATCATGCTGTTTGACGAGCCCACTTCGGCGCTCGACCCTGAGCTGACCGGTGAAGTGCTGCGCACCATGCGCGAACTGGCCGACGAGCACATGACCATGCTGGTCGTGACCCACGAAATGGGCTTTGCCCGTGAAGTGGCCAACCGCGTGATCTTCATGGACGGCGGTCACATCGTGGAGCAGGGGCCGTCAGCGGCCTTCTTTGCCAACCCACAGCACGAGCGCACCAAGGCATTCCTGCACAACATGTTGTAAAAAAACTGCAGTGCATGTCGTGGGTTATGGCATGAAATTGCAGGAAAGCCTTGCAGAATAAGCGCTAAAAGCTATGCTTTTTGTTGCATCTGCATGGCATCGTGCGGTGCCTTACCCTTATGGATGTGCCTGCTGTCAGGCTTTTGGGCCGCTTGGGCAGATGGCTTGTCTGCACAATAACGGCTTTCCGGTTTTTTGAAAGATCTGCCCCACATGCCTACCCCCGAACCTCTGGTGGAGTTGCGCAACGTCACCTTCGGGTATGGCGAACGCATCGTCCTGCATGACATTTCCCTGCAGGTGCCACGCGGCAAGGTCACGGCATTGATGGGCGCATCGGGTGGTGGAAAGACCACGGTGCTGCGCCTGATCGGTGGGCAGAACAAGGC
>JAEZZU010000091.1 GCA_023418355.1 Pseudomonadota bacterium
GTTGTAACGTGCGTTTTCGGTGGCGTCGTTACGGTCTAACAGGCTGTTCAGGGGCAAATTCATGGTGGTCTCCTCCGCTACGGGATGGCTTATCTGAAACAAATCCGTGATTCTACGAGGGTGAGGACGGGTTTGCGGTGTTGTCGGACTCGCGTCCATGCCAAAGTCGCTTGAGCCACTGCGTCAAATCATCGAGATAGCAATACACCACGGGCACCACCACCAGCGTCAGCAGTGAGGAGGTGATTACCCCGCCGATGACGGCCTGACCCATGGGGGCGCGCTGCTCAGCGCCTTCGCTGACCGCAAAGGCCAGCGGCACCATGCCAAACACCATGGCGAGCGTGGTCATCAGAATAGGGCGCAGACGCACACGGGCAGCCAGCAGCAGGGCTTGCTCACGCGGCAGGCCTGGGCTGATCTCGCCTTGCTCGTTCGTATGCTCGCCACGGGCGCGGATGGCAAAGTCCACCAGCAAGATGGCGTTCTTGGTCACCAGGCCCATGAGCATCACGATGCCGATGATGGAGAACATGCTCATGGCCGAGTTGAACATCATCAGCGCCAGCACCACACCAATCAGGGTCAGGGGCAGCGAAGTCATGAGTGCCAACGGCTGGATAAAGCTCTTGAACTGGCTGGCCAGAATCATGTAGATGAAGATGACGGCCAGCGCCAGCGCAGACACGGCATAGGCAAAGGACTCATTCATGTTCTTGGTAGAGCCACCAAACTCCCAGCGGTAGCCGGGGGGCAGCTGCAGGTCTTGTAGCGTGCGGGCAATGTCGCTGGAGACTTCACCCGCCGAGCGCAGCGAGGTATTGGCGGTGAACTGCACCTCGCGCGTCATGGCGCGGCGGTTGATCTGGCTGGGGCTGCGTGACTCCACCACATCGGCCACCTGGTTCAGCTCCACCACGCGGGGGCTGCCATCGGCTGCTGTCTGCACAAAAGGCAGGTGCTGCAAGTCCGCAGGCTGGGTGCGTGCTTCAGGTGCCAGGCGCACATTCACGTCATAGGTTTCATCGTCGCTTGCGCGCCAGTTGCCGATGGTGTCTCCAGCCACCAGCGTGCGCAGGCTATTCGCAATGCTGGCGACGGACAGGCCCAGATCGGCCGCTGCCTCACGGTGGACCTTGACTTCCACAATGGGCTTGGGAGGCTGCAGGCTGCTGTCCAGATCGACCAGGCCGGGGATGTGCTGCAGCTTGGTCTGCAGTTCCTGGCTGATGCGGTCCAGCTCCTGCAGGTCAGGCCCCATGATGGAAAACTCGATTTGCTTCTGGCCGCTCACGGGCTCCAGCTGGCCCACGTGTGTGACCAGAATGCCGGGAATGCCCCGCAAGGCATCGCGCAGCGTGCGCGTCATCTGCTCCAGACTTTGCGCGCGTTCACTGCGGTCGGTCAGGCGAATGTAGATGCTGGCCGAGTGCTTGCCTTCGGCGCTGCCCGTGTTGATGGTGGTCAGCGTATAGCGCACCCCGGGCTGGGCGCGGATGATGGATTCCACCTGGCGTGCTTTGGCTTCCGTCGCTTCAATCGAGGAGCCTTGCGGTGTTTCGAAATTGACGTAGGTTTCCGAAAAGTCCGCGCCGGGCACAAATTCGGAACCGAGCAAAGGCAGCATCAGCAAACTGCCGATAAAGATGGCTACGGCAGAGAGCACGGTTGCCAGCTTGTGCATCAGCGACCAGCGCAGCAGGCGCTGGTACAGCTCGGTCAGGTCCTCTGTCGCTTTTTCAAACCAGGCAGTCAGGCGGCCGAGGGTGCGGTCATAGAGGCTGCGCTTGCCATTGCCTGCTTGCTGGCCGTTGACGTGGATGCTGGGGTCATGCCAGACGCTGGAGAGCATGGGGTCCAGCGTGAAGCTGACGAACATGGAAATCAGCACCGCAGCAACGATGGTGATGCCAAATTCGTGGAAGAACTTGCCAATGATGCCGCCCATGAAGCCGATGGGCAGGAACACGGCCACGATGGACAGAGTGGTCGCCAGCACGGCCAGGCCAATTTCCTGCGTGCCGTCCATGGCGGCGTCATAGGGGGACTTGCCCATCTGCACGTGACGCACGATGTTCTCGCGCACCACGATGGCATCGTCAATCAACAGGCCCACGCACAGCGACAGTGCCATCAGCGTGACCATGTTGATCGAAAAGCCAAACATGTACATGAACCAGAAGGTGCCGATCAGCGCAATCGGCAGCGTAAGGCCCGTGATGATGGTGGAGCGCCAGGAGTTCAGGAACAGAAACACGATCAGCACCGTGAGCACAGCGCCTTCAATCAGCGTCTGGCGCACGTTGTCCACGGCCACCTGAATGGGGCGCGCCGTGTTGGCAATGGTCTCCAGCATGATGCCGGGGGGCAGGTCCTTGTCCAGTTCGGCCACCACCCGGTTCAGGCCGTTGACCACTTCAATGGTGTTTTCATCCTGTGCTTTCTGCACCGACAGCACCAGCGTGCGCTCGCCGTTGTACAGCGCCAGGCTCTCCAGCTCCTGCGCGCCATCCTGAATGCGCGCCAGCTGGCCCAGTCGCACAGGTGCGCCATTGCGCTGCGCGACCACGATGTCGGCAAACTGCTCAGGCCTTGCAACACGTGCATTGATCTGTACCACGCGCTCCTGCTGCAGGGAGCGGATCGTGCCTACAGGCAGGTCCTGGTTTTCGCTGCGCAGCGCCTGCACCACCTGGGCGGGGGTGATGCCATAGGCCTTGAGCGATGCGGGCTCCAGATAGATATTGATTTCCCGTGGCGTGCTGCCCACCAGATTCACAGCGCCCACGCCGCGCACGTTTTCCAGACGCTTTTTGAGCACCTGGTCGGCCCAGGTGGTCAGCTGAATGGGGGAGAGCGGCTGTGCACCTTCAGGCAAGGTGGCGGGATTGGGCAGCACGGCGACGGACCACACGGGCGCGCTGGAAGGGTCAAAGCGCAGCACCCAGGGTTCCTTGACCTCATCCCGCAGGGTGGGGCGCACGGTGGCCACTTTCTCGCGCACATCGTCGGCGGCCTTGCGGCCATCCATGTGCAGCTGGAACTCGACGATGATGACGGATTTGCCTTCGTAGCTGCGCGAGGTCAGCGCATTGATGCCAGAAATGGAATTGATGGCTTCTTCCAGCGGCTTGGTGACTTCGCTTTCCACCACTTCAGGCGAAGCGCCTGGATAGTCCACCGTGACGACCACGACGGGGAAATCCACATTGGGAAACTGGTCGATGGCCAGGCGCTGGTAGGAAAACAGCCCCAGCACCACAAAGGCCAGCATGACCATGGTGGCCATGACGGGATTGCGCAGACTTACCTTGGTAAACCACATGATGCAGCTCTTCTTTCTGCGCTACGAGGCGTTGGAGGGCTGGACAGGTGTGGATTGCGGCTGCAGCTCGACCCGCGTGCCTGCAGGAATACGCCCGGCAGAGCCTGTGAGTACGATCTGTTCAGGCTGCAGGCCTTCAACGGCGACCCAGGTCACGTCCTGCCCCACGCTGCGAGCGCCCAGCGACACGGTGGTGTGCTGCACGGTGCCATCCCGCACGGTCTGCACATAGGGCAGAGGCTGGTCGGTATGCAAGGCAGACAGGGGGACTGCCAGTGTTGCCAGACTGCCGGTCTGGATAAAGCCTTCTACATACATGCCGGGACGCAGGGTGACGCCTTCAGCGGGCAGAACCTGCAGATAGACAGGCACAGCACGGTTGCTGCTGGAGGCGCTGGGGTTGATGCGTACCACCTTGGCCTGCAGGTTCTGGGGCAGCTGACCGTTGCTGGCGCGCAGCTGCAAGGTAGCGGTCTGGCCGATTTCTACCTGTGCCGAGTCATTGGCAGGAATCTGCGCCTCCAGCTCCAGCGCAGACAGGTTCACGACTTCCACAATGGGGGCTTCCACATTCACGCGCTCGCCGTTTTGCGCCATGCGGCTGGCAATCTGGCCGTCAATGGGGCTGCGCAGCACGGTGTCATCCAGGTTTTTGCGGGCGGCATCCTGGGCAGCACGCGCCGCCGCGTGGTTGGCCTGTGCGGCCTGCAGGCTGGACAGGGATGAGGTCAGGGCCGTATCAGAGATAAAGCCCTTGGCCACCAGTGCGCGGTTGTTGTCGTACTGGCGCTGGGCAATCGTGACCTGGGCCTGTGCAGCATCGGCCTGCAGCTTGGCCTGGCGAAAGCGTGCCTCGGTTTCTGTGGCATCGACCCGGGCAATCAC
>JAEZZU010000095.1 GCA_023418355.1 Pseudomonadota bacterium
GCCCAGCAAAACTGGGTAGTGGGAAAGTCTTGGAAACCACGTCAAACTCAGTACAAACAACTGAGCAAGTATCCACAACAAATCAAAGAAAAATGCCGTTCACTTGGCTTAAGTGAACGGCATTAGCTGAACAGCGCCTTTTTTGTTTGCGGAGCCCAGACTCAATCCGCACAGACTTCTGCAGCGCTGACCACGCGATTGCGCCCTTTGGCCTTGGCTTCGTACAAAGCCTCATCACTGCGCCGCAGCACCTGCTGGTAATCCGGATGTCCATCAAAGGTCGACACACCAATGCTGACGGTCAGGAACAGCGGATTTTTCTGAGGCATGCTGAACGGCGTCTTTTCCACGCAGGCACGCAGTTTCTCAGCCACATGCAAGGCGGCCACCGGGCTGGTATCCACGAGCAGCAGCAAAAACTCTTCGCCCCCCAGACGGAATACATAGTCACCACCGCGGCTGTTATCGCTGAGCAGAACCGCCATCTGCTGCAGCACGGCGTCTCCGCATTCATGGCCCCAGGTGTCGTTGATGCGTTTGAAGTAATCGATGTCTACGGTCAGCACGCTGAACACCGTGCCGCTCTCGCGCGCCATGGCGATTTCCTTGCTCAGGACGACTGGCAGGAACTTGCGGTTGAGCAACTGCGTCAGCGCATCACGCCCCGCATCCATCTGGCTGTTGTATTCAAACAGGGCTTCCAGATTCAGGCTGATATTGCGTGTCTGCTCCCGCAGAGCATTCAGATGCTGCAGGCTTTCCTGCTGCGAGGCCTGGGCAAACGCAGGCAGCAAATGGTGGTCGATGTGCTCCATCGCCTTCTGAATCTGCCCAACCTCTGCCAGCCCCTGAAAGATATGTGCACCCTTATGGCGAAACCACAGACCAAAGTCAGAACTGCCCAGCGTAGGCATGGCCATGGCTGAATTGCCCAGCGCATGGCTGTACAGGCACTGGTTCTGCCAGTCCAGCAGCTCTGCGCGGCGACGCTCACGCAGCGTTGCCACGTTGTGCGTCAACGAAAACAGCCGGTACGCCTCCTTGGAGCGGGAGCTGCGCTCGCGCGATGTGGCGTAGGCCTGTGCCATGATTTCCATGGCCAGGTCCATCACCCGCGCAATGAGCTGCATGGCGGCAAGACGCTCGACCTCGGTCAGCTGGGAATGCACCATGACCAGGTTGCAGATACCGTCCTTGATGCGAGAAGCCCCACGCAACACCAGATAGACCGGCAGATCAATGCGTGCATGCACCTCACCAATCTTGACCTGGCGCTGCGCCTGCGCTTCCAGGTCGGCCTCGGGGTCCAGCGCATAGACCTCCTGCAGCCACATCTGCATGGAAGGCTTCAGCCGTGTCTGCACCTGTTCGTGCGAGAGGAAGATTTGCGCCGTCTCATCTTCCAGCATGGCCTGATAAAAGTGCGAGGCCAGCAGCGCGCTGTGCTCATGCACCAGCTGCTGCACCACCGCCCGAACCCGAGAAGTAAAGCACAGCAAAGTGCTGCGCCACTCCACTGCATACGCAGGAGACATTCCAACTCCAGAAAACCCGGCGCCTGACACGCCACACACTACACAACCTGCAGCAACTAGGCATCCTAGCTGCAAGCACCCCTCGCTTCAGCACTCCCACCCGGAATCGCTTGATTTCTTCAGCATTTTTTCAGGCTTTGAGCAAAAGCAAGAACTCACTTCCCCAAAGTCGATAGGAATGCCCTGCCAAGCATGAAAAAAAGGAGCCACCTGGGCCCCTCATCCTCAATTGAGCGCCATGCTCAGCTTGCGGCGGTAGCTGTTGACCAGCGCAGTAGCCTCGTCCTGCTCTGCGCTGCTCTTGCCCAGAATCTGGATGCCGCCTGCGTTCTGGCCAGGGGTGGCATCCTGCTTTTTGGGCTTGGCGGGCGTGAGCAGTTCCAGAATCGCCACATACAGCTTGCGCGCTGCCTGCTCGTTCCAGGTCTTGTCGCGCATGATGATTTCCAGCAGCTCTTCCATGGAAGCCGTCCACTGGCCTTCGGCAGCCAGCACCTGAGCCTTGGCAAAGCGCGTATCAAAGTCGCGCTTGTTCTGGGCAATGGCGGCGTCGAACTGTTCGATGGGCCAGTTGCCACGGTCGTCGTTCTGCACAAACAGCATGCACTGCAGCCACTGGTGCAGCGCTTCAAAGCGCAGGGGCTGCGGGATGCGCTTGAGCGGCTCGTGCAGCAGCTCGGCAGCAGGTTCGTAGTTGCCGGTCGCAATCAAGAGGCGTACATAGTCAAAGCGCGCATCGTCGTTGGCGGGATCAGCGGCCAAGGCATCGGCCAGCTTTTGCAGGGCCGCTTGCGTGTCGCCCTGCTCCAGCATTTGCTGGGCTTCGTCCACTTCCGCTTCTGCGGCCAATGCATCTTCAGAGGGAAGATGCTTGTCCAGGAACTCACGCACCTGGCCTTCGGTCTGCGCGCCCATGAAGCCATCGACCGGGCGGCCGCCGATCATCAGCACGCAGGTAGGCACGCTGCGGATGCCGAACATGCCGGCAATCTGCTGGTTGGCATCCACATCCACCTTGGCCAGCTTGAAGCGGCCCGCGTATTCGACCTCCAGCTTTTCCAGCGTGGGCACCAGCGTCTTGCAAGGGCCGCACCATGTGGCCCAGAAGTCCACCAGCACAGGGGTGGTCATGGAGGCGGCAACCACCTCGGTCTCAAAGTTCTGAATGGTGATATCGATCATCGGGCTGTCCCTGGGGTGCGCAGTGCTGCGCAAAAATGATGTGAAGCGCCCACAAAGGCGTATGACGCTGATTCTCTAGCAAATTGGCCGTCTGCCAAGCACGGTATGCCCTGCAGATGCGCACGCTGCCAACAATTTCAAGCCAGCGGATATGACGAGCCCCCTGTCCACGCGCCGGCCCAGGGCTTGCCCGTAAAATCCGCAGTTCCACTTGGCTGGGCCGCAAGCGCCCTTTGAGAGAGAACATGAACCCCATCCAGATCGGTGTGGTCATGGGTTCCAGCAGCGACTGGGACACCATGCAACACGCAGTTGCCATCCTCCAGCAATTCGGTATCGCTTTTGAAGCGCAAGTGGTTTCGGCCCACCGCATGCCTGACGACATGTTCCGCTACGCAGAAGCTGCGGCTGAGCGCGGCCTCAAGGCCATCATTGCAGGCGCGGGCGGCGCCGCCCACCTGCCCGGCATGATTGCCGCCAAGACCCCCGTGCCCGTGCTGGGCGTGCCTGTGGCCAGCCGCCATCTGCAAGGCGTGGATTCGCTGCACTCCATCGTGCAGATGCCCAAGGGCGTGCCTGTGGCGACCTTTGCCATTGGCAACGCCGGTGCCGCCAACGCCGCTCTGTTTGCCGTGGCCCTGCTGGCCAATGAAGACCCAGCCCTGCGCGAAAAGCTCAACGCCTTCCGCGCCGAGCAGACCGAAGCGGCCCGCAACATGACCTTGCCGGTGAACGCATGAGCCAGAACGACCACCAAGATCCAACGGTGATCCTGCCCGGCGCCACGCTGGGCGTGCTCGGTGGCGGCCAGCTCGGCCGCATGTTTGCCCATGCAGCGCAGGCCATGGGCTACTTCACCGCCGTGCTGGACAAGGACGCGACCAGCCCCGCCGGTCTGGTGAGCCACCACCATATCCGCACCGGTTACGAAGACCCGCAAGGTCTGGCCGAACTTGCCAAGCTGTGCGCGGCTGTCACCACCGAATTCGAGAACGTGCCCGCCGGTGCGCTCAACACCCTGGCGCAAAGCCTGCCCGTGTCGCCTGCTGGCAGCTCAGTCGCAATTGCGCAGGACCGTGCCAAGGAAAAGGCCCACTTTGTGCAGTGCGGCGTACCCGTCGCGCCCCATGCCGTGATTGAAACGCCCGAGCAATTGGCCGCTGTCTCGGCCGATCTGCTGCCCGGCATTTTGAAAACCTCACGCATGGGCTATGACGGCAAGGGCCAGGTGCGCGTCAAGACCCTGGAAGAACTCGCCAAGGCCTGGGACGATCTGGGCCGCGTGGCCTGCGTGCTGGAAAAAATGCTGCCACTGGCGCACGAGTGCTCCGTCATCGTGGCACGTGGCCGTGATGGCACCATCGTGAACCTGCCCGTGCAGCGCAATCTGCACCGCGACGGCATTTTGGCCGTGACCGAGGTGTATGAAGGTAATGTGCCTGCAGCGCAAGCTAGCCAAGCGCTTGCCGCTGCAAAGTCGGTAGCGCAAGGACTGAACTACGTCGGCGTGCTGTGCGTGGAGTTCTTTGTGCTGCAAGACGGCTCGCTGGTGGTGAACGAAATCGCCCCCCGCCCGCACAACAGCGGCCACTACAGCCAGAACGGCTGCGATGTCTCGCAGTTTGAGCTGCAGGTGCGATGCATGACGGGTCTGCCGCTGGTGCAGCCCCGCCTGCACAGCCCGACCATCATGCTGAATCTGCTGGGTGACCTGTGGTTCAAGGACAGCGACACCGCCAAGCCCCCCGCCTGGGACCAGGTACTGGCCTTGCCCGGCTGCCATCTGCACCTGTACGGCAAGGTGGACGCCAAGCGCGCGCGCAAGATGGGGCACCTGAACATCACAGGCGCTACGCCGGAACAGGTGCGCGCCACAGCGCTCAAGGCGGCTGACATTCTGGGCATTGCGCCGTTCTAAGCGGCCAACGCTTGCAAAAAAGAAGCTGCTTGCGCTGATTCAGCAAAGGTTTCAGATAGTTTTCCATCTGAAACCTTGGTTCTTTCAGCGCTGGCAGCTATGAATTTTTTATGCGCATGCCGCTATTCCCATGCATCTACACGCATGGAGCGGGGGCATCGCGCCGCGCGTTTGGCGGCTACAGCTGCTGCGCAGAAAATACGGTTTTCTACAGGCCACGCCCTTGCTTAAAACACTTAAGCAAGGGCGTCTGCATTGGCGAGCCATTGACACACAAAGGACATCAAGATGATTTTGGATGGACAGCTTCAAGCATCGGTACAAGCCGCAGCAGCCGCGCTGCAGCGCGGTGAGCTGCTGGGCTTGCCTACCGAAACCGTCTATGGCTTAGCCGCTGACAGCGACAACGATGCCGCCGTCGCCCAGATCTTCACCGCCAAGGGCCGCCCGGCCAACCACCCGCTGATCGTGCATGTGGCTGACGCCGAGGCCATCACCCGCTACGCCAAGGAAGTGCCACTGTTTGCCCAGCAGCTGATTGATGCTTTCTGGCCCGGCCCGCTGACGCTGATCCTTCCCCGCCTGCCCGATGCGGCCAAGGCATCCACCGGCGGCCAGGACAGCGTGGGCCTGCGCTGCCCCTCGCACCCTGTGGCACATGCGCTGCTCAAGGCTTGCCAGCAGCTCAACCCGCCCGTGTGGGGCGTGTCTGCCCCCAGCGCCAACAAGTTCGGCCGCGTGAGTCCCACCACAGCCCAGCACGTCGCCACCGAGTTTGGTGATGATCTGCTGGTGCTCGACGGCGGCGCCTGCGAAGTCGGCATTGAATCGACCATCGTCGACTGCACGCGCGGCGTGCCCGTGCTGCTGCGCCCCGGCGCGATCACACGCGACGATATTGAGCGCGCCTGCGGCCAGCGTCCGCTCTCCAAAGAAGAGCTGCCAGCGCATACCCCACGCGCCTCAGGCACCCTTTTGGCCCACTATGCACCCAACGCCAAGGTACGTTTGATGGATGCCAAGCAGCTGCAATCCGCCTTGGATTTACTCGGAACAGAAGGCAAAAATATTGCCGTGTATCACCGCAGCCCGCTGAAAAACGCCTCCAAGGGCGTGCATCTGCGCGCCATGCCCCAGCAGGCACTGGGCGCCGCCCACGAGCTGTTTGGTGCACTGCGTGACTTTGATGAGATCGGCGCCCAGCTGATCTGGATTGAAACCCCGCCCGATACGGCTGACTGGGAAGGCGTGCGTGACCGTCTGCAGCGCGCAGCGGCTGCGGGTTAAACCCTTCCTAAAAAGAAACCGGCTTGAATGCCGGTTTTCTTTTTTAGTCCTGCGCCACCCAGTCCACCAACGCATCCATCACTGGCCGTGCCCCCCCCGCATTGGGGTGGTTGATCATGGCCACCAGCACATAGCGCTGGCCAGAGTTGCCGTCCACATACCCCGCCAGCGCATTCGTGTCGCGCAACGAGCCCGTTTTCAGGTGGGCATTGGCACTGGCCTTGCTGCGGCGCAAAGTGCCATCCATGCCAGAAATAGGCATGGAAGACACGAACTCCGGCATCACGGAAGAGGTCCAGGCCGACTGCAGCATGCGGCCCAGCGCCTGTGCGCTGATGCGTGCCTGACGGCTCAGGCCGGCACCGTTTTCCACAACCGGCATGTCCTGCGCAGGCCAGCGCAGCTGCCACCACTGGGCCAGCGCCGTGCGCCCTGCATCAAAGCTGCCCACGCCCAGACGCTCCTTGCCCAGCGTCAGCAGCAGCTGCTGGGTCATGACGTTGTTGCTGTATTTGTTGATATCGCGCACCACTTCGGCCAGTGCTGGGGACTGGTTGGCCCACACGGGCTTGAGTCCAGCAGGGACGACGCCCTCACGCACACTGCCGGTGATCTGGCCACCCATGCTGCGCCACATGCCTTCAATGGCCTTGAGCGAGAACTTCTCAGGCTCTGGCAGGGCCACGGGCCAGTTCTTGTCTCCACAGCTGGCCGGGTAGCTGCCGCGCAGCTGCAGGCGCTGCGGGTCGCTCCAGTCGGCCTGCAGCTGCGCGCGCCAGTCCCCGCAGGCAGTGCCTGCAGGCGCCAGCGGCACAGACGCCGGTGCCTGGATACCTGCCAGCGGCAGTTCATAGTGGATGCGGGCCACGCCAGCGGCAGGGTCGGGGATAAAGCCCAGCACCTGGGTCTTGTAGTTCACCAGCAGGGCATCCGGCCCGGCGTTGTAGGGCTTGAAGGGCTCACCATCAAAGGCCGCGGGGTCATGGCCCTGCACCTCAAAGGCGCTGCGGTCCACCACGATGTCGCCCACAATGACTTTGACGCCCATGCCCTGCAGGCGCCCCAGCATCAGCCACAGGCGCTCGGACACCAGCTTGGGATCGCCCGAGCCCTGGATATAGACCGTGCCGCGAAAAGCGCCGTTGTCCATCACCCCATCCAGATACAGCGGCGTGCGCCACACATAGGTGGGGCCCAGCTGCTCCAGCGCGGCATACGTGGTCACCAGCTTCATGACTGAAGCCGGGTTCATGGAGGTCTGCGCCTGCCACGTCAGGCGAGGCTGCTGTGCCTCCACCGGCGCGACATAGACAGACACCGCACTGGCCGGAATCTGCGCGCGCGCCAGCGCGGCCGCTACGGGCGCAGGCAAGGACTGGGCAGCTGCACTGGCTGCAGCACACATGGCCGCCACGGCCATACTCTGGCGCACACTGCGCCGCAACAAGGATTTCCACATGGTCGCAAAGTGTAGAGGTGGCCTGCGCGGTTTTGCCAGAGCCCACGCGCATGACAATGCCATGCCGCCGATAATTGCAAGCTGGGACGCCACGTGGGCGTCCGTTTTTTCTGTGGCGCGCTCCCTATGAATCTGCTTGCTTTTGACACCGGCACCGACACCTTGTTTATCGCCATCCAGCGTGGCGATCAGCTGTGGCAACACCAGGCAGCAGGCGGTGCAAACTCCTCGGCCACACTGATTCCCGCCATCCAGCAAGGCCTGAAGGCGCTGGATCTGCAGCTGTCTGACCTGAAAGCCATTGTGTTTGGCCGCGGCCCCGGCTCCTTCACGGGCCTGCGCACGTCGTGCTCGATTGCCCAGGGTCTGGCCTTTGGCGCCAGCCTGCCACTGCTGCCCATCGACACTTTGCTGGCCGTGGCCGAAGAAGCGCGCGCCCAGCATGGCGTGACCGAGCTCATGGCAGTACTCGACGCACGCATGTCCGAGGTCTACCACGCAGGCTACCGCTGGAATGCACGCAACAGCCTGTGGGAGTCCACCAGCGCCCTGGGCCTGTGCGCCCCCGAAGCGCTGCAAGTGCCCGAAGGTCTGGCGGTGGTGGGCAATGGCCATGCTGCCTACCCTGACCGTCTGGCTCCTGAGGCCAGGCATCTGCCCGCCCTGCCGACCGCCACCGCCTTGCTGCGCCTGGCCCCCACACTGATTGCCAGCGGGCATCTCATGGATGCCTCCCACGCCCTGCCGCTGTACATCCGCGACAAGGTGGCCCAGACCACGGCAGAGCGTGAAGCCGCCCGCAAGGCATGATGACGGCTGCCACTTACCCTCTGGCCGCAGGCCACCAGCTGCTGCCCATGACCGAGGACATGCTGGACACCATCCTGCCCATTGAGCAGGCGGCGTTTCCTCACCCCTGGACGCGTGGCAACTTTGCCGATGCCCTGCGCAGCGGCTATGTGGCACGCGTGCTGATGCGCTGCGACGAAGTGCTGGGCTACTTTATCGCCATGCAGGTGCTGGACGAAGTGCATCTGCTCAACATCACCGTGGCGCCTGCACACCAGCGCCAGGGCTTTGCGCGCGAACTGCTGGAATGTCTGGCCCACTGGAGCCGCCACGAAGCCAAGGCCCAGTCGCTCTGGCTGGAAGTGCGTGAAAGCAATCTGCGTGCACGCCAGGTGTATGAACGTCACGGTTTTTCCCAAGTCGGTGCGCGCAAGAAGTACTATCCGGTAGATCACGGCGAACGCGAAACCGCCATCTTGATGAACATGCCTTTATGTCCTTGAACCTCGACGCCCGCCAACGTGCCATGCTGCAGGAAATGGGGATCACCATCTGGTGGCCCAAGCCTGCGGCAGCTGCGCCTGCACCCGTCGCGCAGGCTGCCACCGTGGCCGTGGTGGAAGCGCCGGTTCAAGCCGCAGCGGCAGTCGCAGATACGCCAGCCATGGCTCCAGTGGCCGCTCCTGCGCCTGCTGCAGTGCCACAGGCGGCACCCGCGTCCGCGCCCGCGCGCTCTGCCCGTACACCCGCCCCTGCGGTGGGGCCAGCCCCAGACAGCTCGGTGCAGGACACCACCTGGCGCATCACCCCAGCAGTGCAGGCCTACCCTGCAGCCACTGGCGGCAGTGCAGACGATGCCTGGCTGGTCATCTGCGAAAGCCCCAACCCCGGTGCGCCACTGGAAGGCGACACCGGCAAGCTGCTCAACAACATGCTGCGTGCGCTGCGCCTGCACCACAGCCCCCATGTATGGATTGCCTGCATGCAGCGCCCCGGCTACGAGGCTCTGCCCGCACTGAGCCTGCCCCAGACACCCGTAGACTGGCAGGAGCTGCCCGCTGGCCTGGCTGCCAATGTGCGTCAGGCGCGCCCCGCACGCATTCTGCTGCTGGGCATGCAGCCGGCACGCGCCGTGCTGCACAGCCAGGAGCCGCTGGGCCGCCTGCGTGCGCAGGTGCATCAGGTGCACGATGTGCCCACCGTGGTCAGCTATGACCCGGCCTATCTGCTGCGTGCCCCACACGCCAAGCCCGCTGCCTGGGCTGACCTGTGCCGCGCCCATGCGCTGCGCCCACCGCCTGCGCTTTGACCCCCATCTCCTGCAGGGCCAAGCCTGCAGGCTTTAGACAGGCTCGGCATAATCGTGGGCTTGTCACATTTTTGAGATACCACCGTGGAAACCTACCCCAGTCGGTAGCTTCCATCCTCTCCCAAGGCCGTGCGAGGCATGAGGAAGGACTGGAAGCGCCACCATCTTCGCCCCGCTAAAGCCACAACAACATTTGGGAGAGCCGCATGCTCAATATCTTTTCGCTGTCTAACGGTCGCCTGGTCCAGGAAGAAATCGAGTCCCTGGAAGACCTCAAGCGCTTCCAGCCCATCTGGGTGGATCTGGAGTCGCCCACGCTCGAGGAAAAGCGCTGGGTCAAGCAGCACTATGGCCTGTCCATTCCTGACGACGCCATGGACCTGGACATTGAAGAGTCCGCGCGCTTTTACGAAGAAGACAACGGCGATCTGCACATCCGCAGCGACTTCCTGCTCGACGATGAGGAAGACCCCCGTAGCGTCCGCGTGGCCTACATCCTGAACCAGCACAACACCGAGCTCAAATCCTGCGGCGTGCTGTTTTCCATCCACGAGGAAGACATTCCGGTGTTTCGCCTGCTGCGCCTGCGCGCACGCCGCGCGCCAGGCCTGATCGAAGATGCCAAGGACGTGCTGCTCAAGCTGTTTGATGCGGACGCCGAATACTCCGCCGACACGCTCGAAGGCATTTACGACGACCTCAAGCATGTCAGCTCCCGCGTGCTGGACGGCAACGTAACCGACGACTACGCCCAGGAAGTGCTGGCCGACATCGCACGCCAGGAAGACCTGAACGGCCGCATTCGCCGCAACATGCTGGACACCCGCCGCGCCGTGAGCTTCATGATGCGCAGCAAGATGCTCAATGCCGAACAGTTCGAGGAAGCGCGCCAGATTCTGCGCGACATCGAGTCGCTGGACAGCCACACGCAGTTCCTGTTCGACAAGATCAACTTCCTGATGGATGCCACGGTCGGTTTCCTGAACATCAACCAGAACAAGATCATCAAGATCTTCTCGGTGGCCAGCGTGGCCCTGCTGCCCCCCACCCTGATCGCCAGCGTCTACGGCATGAACTTCTCCAGAATGCCCGAGCTGGAATGGAAGTACGGCTACGTCTACGCCATCCTAGTGATGATTGCCAGCGCTCTGGTGCCCATGCTGTACTTCCGCAAGCGCGGCTGGCTGCGCTAAGCCCTGCGCCTGACTTCAATCTACGCAATATGCAAAAAGAAATAGCGCCCAAGGCGCTATTTCTTTTTGCAGCAGATTGGTTTGAGATTGCGCCATTGGTAATGGCTGGGCTCTACCTGATTCGATGCGAAAAAGCGTCCTGTCGTTGGATGACGCGTTGCCAGCTACTGTGATCATCTTGCTGATCAATCAACAGGCACATTCAACACCTCTTCGCACCCAAAAACCGCCAGAACGCTGAAAAATCCAGCGCTTGCAGCTATGTTTATTTGGGTACAGGCACACCCTTGGGCCACAGTGCCCACAGGCGCAGCGGCTGCTTGATGCGGCCCGCCAGATCGCCGGCTTCCCTGCCCCAGCCCATGAAGTAGTCTGCACGCACGGCACCCACAATGGCGCTGCCTGTGTCCTGTGCCAGCACCAGGCGCTGGTATTCGACCTCAGGTCCCTTGGAGTACAGCCACACGGGTGTGCCATAGGGAATGCTGCCGCGGTCCACGGCAATCGAGCGGCCCGGCGTCAGCGGCACGCCCTGCGCGCCCTTGGGGCCAAACTGGGCATCCAGCCCGTCCAGCGGTTCTTCGCGAAAGAACACATAGCGCGGATTGCTCCACAGCATTTCCTGCACGCGGTCCGGGTTCACGGCAATCCAGGCGCTGATGCCGGGCCAGCTGGCATCGGTGATCAGCTGGCGGTCCAGCAGCCAGCGCCCCACGCTCTTGTAAGGCTGGTCATTGGTGCCGGCATAGGCCAGGCGGATCAGGCGCTCACTGCCATCTGGTTCGGTCACCCGCATGCGGCCCGAACCCTGGATGTGCAGCACCAGCGCTTCCACAGGGTCGTTCAGCCAGGCAATCTCGCGGCCTGCGAGCGCAGCCTGGGCTTCGGGCAGGGTGTCGATCTGCTGGCGTGTGTACCAGGGCTTGCGCATGCCCAGCGTCGCGGGCGGTGCGTACAGCGGGATGCTGAACTCTTGCGTGCGCACGCGCGAACCCACGATTTCAGGCTCGTAGTAGGAGGTGAGCATGCCCTGAGTCTTGCCGTCCAGCGATTCGATGCGGTAGGGCTGCAGGTGGGACTGCAGCCAGTGCAGCTGCTCTTCGCGGCTGGCAATGCTCAGGCGGCGGATGTCATCACACAGGCTGGCAAAGGCGGCGTGCGGGCGCTCGCAGCTGCGCAGCCAGGCATTCCATGCTTCGTGCAGGGCATCCTGCTCCAGACCCGGCAGTTCGGCCCAGCGCACGGGCAGCCAGCGGCTCTTGGGTCGGTAGCTCGCAGGCCCCAGCGGCGCTGTGTCATGGACCTCCCCGACGGGGAATCCGGTTTCAGGGCCGTCGTGCGATGACGGTGGTGCCTTGGGACCAGAAGAGCAAGCCACGAGGGTGCCGACAATCAGCGCCATCGAAACACGGAGCAGGAGAGATGCAGTCATAGCTGCTGATTGTGCGCGAAGCCTTGACGGCTTTCCGTGTCCGGGCAGCGATTGTTGACACGCCAGACATGGACGCTGGAACTCATGCCTGTGGCTATGACTCTGATGGTTTGATTGGCTGACAAGCAGCATGCCCACTCTCCGATACGAACCACTGCAAAGGCTGGAACAATCGGGGGGTTTATTTTTCGTGGATTTATCCACACTCACTCACGCAAAGGAAGCTCTATGCGTAAACATCTCTGCATTTCTGCCGCCGTAGCGGCTGCGCTGCTGATTTCTGGCTGCGCCACCACCGGCGGCGGCATGTCCGACAGCACCAAGCAAACTGCCATTGGCACCGGTGTTGGCGCCCTGGCTGGTGCTGCACTGGGCGCCATGACTGGTGGCAAGGCTGGCGTTGGTGCCGTCGCAGGTGCAGCCGTTGGCGGCATCGGTACCTACATCTGGTCGCAGAACCAGGAAAAGCGCAAGCGTGAAATGGAAGCTGCCACCCAAGGCACGGGCGTGAACGTGGTGCAGACGGATGACAACCAGCTCAAGCTGGAAATCCCCAGCGACATCTCGTTTGACACGGGCCGCTACGACATCAAGAGCAACTTCGCCCCCATCCTGGATCGCTTTGCCGAAGGTCTGCGCAGCAGCCCCAATGCCGAGGTGCGCATCGTCGGTCACACCGACAGCACCGGCTCGGATGCGGTCAACAACCCGCTGTCCCTCAACCGTGCCAACAGCACACGTGACTATCTGATGATGCGCGGCGTCAGCGGCAGCCGTATCTACACCGAAGGCCGTGGTTCCTACCAGCCCATCGCCACCAACGCCACCGCGGAAGGCCGTGCACGCAACCGCCGCGTGGAAATCTATGTGGGCGAACGCGCACAATAAAATCGGCCTCTATCTCTTATCATACAAGCGCTGATAGCTATGAAAAACAAAGCCCGGCATTGCCGGGCTTTGTTGGTTGCAGGGCGCAGTTTTCAGCGGAGGATATAGCTGCCCCCGGTCCAGAGCAGGTAGCCAATGACGCTGAAGTACAGCACGCTCAGCAGCATCCCCAGATAGCCCAGCAGCACGAACAGACCATCGCGTTGCAGCAGACCAATGGTCAGCAGCAGAATGCCAACCGCCGGAGCGGTGTTGGAAAACGGAATCGGCCCCAGTGGCGCCATGAGCAGCACGCCGCCAAACACCACGGCAGCGCTGTTGATGCGCAGCATGGTGGCGGATGTGAGGTGCAGCCAGCGCTCCTTGACCCAGCGGTCAATTTTGCTGACCATGCCTGCGCCCTTGCGCAGCACGGGCACAAGTTTGTGCGCGTCCAGCGGCTTGTTCAGAATGCGCTGCGGCAGCCAGGGCAGCCGGTTCAGAAACAGGGCCGAGGCCAGTAGCACGATGGCTGCGCCAAATACGGTGGAAACGCCGGGAATCGACACCGGAATCAGAAACGGCAGCGTGGACAGTGCACAGATCAGCAGCATGCCCTGGCGGCCGCTGCGCTCCAGCAGCTCGCGCAGCGTGATGGTATCGCCGTGGATTTCGTCAATCAAACCGGTGAGCATGTGACTCAGCATGAACAGTCCTTGGGGTGCGGTTAGCGGCTCTTGCTCGGCCAGAGCACGGAGGCAATGGCCAGCATCATCAGGCCTACGGCGGTCCAGTCCTGCCAGTGCAGCACTTCGCCCAGCCACCATGCGCCGCAGAACACGCCCAGCACAGGAATGAACATCACGCTCAGTGTCGAGGCAATCGGTGGCAGGCTGCGTGCCAGCTCAAACCAGACAATCTGTGCAAAACCGATGACCAGCAGGCCGTTGAAGAGGATGGTGTTCCAGGCCACGGCATCCGGCATGCGCCATTGCTCGCGCTCAAACAGCCAGCCACCGGCAGACAGCACGATGGCGGTGATCAGCATCATCCAGAACGCCAGGCTCAGCAGTGGCACGGGCAAGGGCGTGCGCCGCATCATCTGCGTGCCAATGGCCCAGCTCAAGGCGGCAATCAGCATCAGGATCGCGCCTTCCGGGCGACTGCCAAAGGCGCCAAATTCGTGCCACAGCAGCAGCGAGACACCGAGCAGCGCCGCAACCACGCCACCCCAGCCTCTGGCAGCCAGCCGGTCATGCCAGAACACGCGGCCCACCACCGCCGAAAAAATCGGCATGGTGTAGCCGAGGATGGCGGCGCGGCCGCTGGAGACCATGGGAATGGCCACGATGATCAGGCAGTGCCAGAGCACCATGTTGAACAGCGTCAGCCGTGCCAGTGCAGGCCAGAAGCTGCGCGGAATGGCCAGTGGCAGCCCTTGGTAGCGCACGGCGGCAAAGACTACGGCCAGTGCCATCCACATGGAAACGGCGCGAAAGCTCAGCGGCGGGAAATGCTGCACGCCCAGCTTCATCACCGGCCAGTTCACACCCCAGATCAGGGTCAGGGCCACCAGCAGCCCAAGTTGTCGTCGAGTAAAGACAGGCATAAGGCGCTGATTGTGCCCGCCACCTACAATCGCTGCTCATGACTTTTCTAGACATGCTGCGCGACGCGTCCACGCGCAACAACTCCATGCTGTGCGTG
>JAEZZU010000203.1 GCA_023418355.1 Pseudomonadota bacterium
ACGGGCGGCCAGAACGTCGATCAGGACAAACATGCGCTCTAGCACTTGAACACTGGGTTTGGCGGGCGTGGTGTCGAGATCGTTTTTCTTCATGTGAAATCCAAGACAAGATGGCCGGATTCTAGCCGCGTGCCATGTGAATTGGATACACCTGTGGCGTGTGCGAGCCACCGGGCGTTGGATTTAGTGGCTGTTCATGCGCTGCCACAGGTTGTTGCGCAACACCTCGTGGGGATGAAACAGCGCCTTGTAGCGCATCTTGGGGGACTGCTCAATCCAGTAGCCCAGGTAGGCATAGGGCAGGCCCAGGCTGCGCGCATAGGCGATCTGCCACATCACGTTGAAGGTGCCGTAGCTGGCATGTGCATCGGGTTCGTAGAAGGTGTAGACCGCAGACAGACCGTCTTCCAGATAGTCAATGATGGAGACCATGCGCAGCGCATCGTCTGCCGTGGGGTCACGGAATTCCACCAGACGTGTTTCCACGCGGCTTTGCAGCAGAAACTGCGTGTACTGCTCGGTGCTGTCCTGGTCCATGCCACCGCCGCTGTGGCGTACCTGCTGGTAGCGCTGGTACAGCGCATAGTGCTCGGGCGAAAAATGCAGGCCATGCACCGTGGCCTGCAGATGCTGGTGCTGCTTGAACGCGCGGCGCTGGCTGCGGTTGGGCTGGAACTCCTGCGTCAGCACCCGCAGTGGCTGGCAGGCCTGACACTGGCTGCAGTAGGGGCGGTAGGTGAACATGCCACTGCGGCGAAAACCGCGTGTCACCAGCGCCGAGTAGACCTCGGACTGAATCAGATGGCTGGGCACGGCGACCTGCGAACGTGCCTCCAGCCCCGGCAGATAGCTGCAGGGGTAGGGCGCCGTGGCATAGAACTGCAATTGGTAAAGCGGCAGGTCGTTGAGCTGCGTCATGCGGATCAGAGTGAGATACCGAGTGTCTCCCAGTATATGGGGTGTGGCTGCCAGTCCATGGCGGGGCACTGCTGCTGGCGCGTGGCCTCGGCCAGAAAGTCGGCGCGGGGGCGCTCGCGTGCGCCCAGTGATGCCAGGTGTGCCGTGGCCTGCTGGCAGTCAATCTGCGTGGCGCCATGGTGGCGGCACAGAGCGACCAGCGCAGCGAGGGCGATTTTGGAGGCATCGGTCACATGGGCAAACATGGATTCGCCATACACGGCCTGGCCGAGTGCCACGCAGTACAGGCCGCCTGCCAGCTGCCCGTCAATCCATGTCTCCACGCTGTGGGCCAGACCCTGCGCGTGCAGATCGCAATAGGCATCAATGATGCTGGGCACGATCCAGGTGCCATCCTGCCCCGGGCGTGCGGTGTTGGCGCAGTGCTGCATGACCTGGCGAAAGCTCGTGTCGATGCGCACTTCACAGCCCGGCGCGCGCAGAAATTTGCGCAGTGTCTTGCGCAGCGATGGATGCAGCCGGAAATCCTCGGGGCGCAGCACCATGCGCGGGTCTGGCGACCACCAGAGGTTGGGCTGCCCGGGGCTGAACCACGGAAAAATGCCGTTGCGGTAGGCCTCTTTCAGATGCGCAGCATCCAGCGTGCCACCGGCAGCCAGCAGGCCGGGCATGGGACTGTCGTCTCCCCAGGCGGTTTCGACAGGAGGAAAAGAATCATCGGCATCGAGCCAGGTCAGTGCTTGCATTACTTGGTGGAAAATTGATGAGTGTGTACTTACATGTTTGAATGGGTCGTAGCTGCTTCATTGAAGAGCAGCTCCTGCAGGGCGTGCTGGTCTATGCGACACAGCAGCAAATCAAAAATAGCGATGGTTGCAGCAGTGACAGCACATTATGTGAAATGTGGCAGTGCCGCCAGCGGATACCAAGGTGGTTTAGCCATGGCTTGGAAGCATCTTTTTAGCAATGAGCCCCGCTACATCCGGCGCACCCCCGTTGCTATTTGCAGGAAGCGCGCCTGGCCATGCTGGAGCACAGCATTGCCGCCGAGCACTACCAGTGCATCCGCTGACATGTATGCACAGCGTGCCAGACGCCGGGCAAGCAGCCCAATACAGTTCGTGCGGAAACAGACAGTTTTGGCACGGCGAGTGCGCCGGCAAGCGTTGGCATCATCCGTGCGGCCCAGGTGGCGCTGCTTGCTGTCAGATCACCGCAGGAGTGCGGCGCATCAGCGCTGCGGCTGCTTCGCGGCACAAGGCTTCGCTGAATAGAAAGCCCTGGCCAATGATGCAGCCGGCTTCCAGCAACATCTGGCGATGTGTGGCGGTTTCCACGCCCTCGGCAATCACGTCCAGCCCCAGGTTCGGGCCAAGCTGGGCGATGGCCTGAACAATGGCGTAAATGGTGCTTTCCTGCTCCATGCGGCGTACAAACTCGCAGTCAATCTTCAGAGCGTGCACGGGGTAGTCACGCAGGTGCGTGAACGAGGAGTGGCCGGTGCCAAAGTCATCCAGTGCAATGCGCACACCTGCTGCCTTGAGCTGCTGCGCAGCACGCACCACAAAAGCCGCCCCGCGGTCTGCCAGCATGTGTTCGGTGATTTCCACTTCAATCCAGTGAGGGGCTATGTGGTATCTGGCAATCCGGCTCAACAGGCGCTCGGCATAGTCGTCCCGCAGAAACTCCACGGGTGCGGCATTGATGGCCACGGGCACCAGTGGCAGGCCTTGCTGAGCCCACTGCGACAGATCGCTCAGCACCTGGTTCTGGGTGAAATCCGCAAGCTGCGTGGCCAGTTCATAGTCGTCGAAGGCGGCTTCTATGGTGTGCGGCAATTGCAGGCCAAGTTCAGGGCAGTGCCAGCGCATCAGCGCTTCAAAGCCCAACAGTCGCCCGTCTTGCAGGCTGACCTTGGGTTGATAGTGGGTGCGGATGTTGCCGTTGCGCACAATGTGACGGGCCTGGTTGAGCTGGGTTGCTGTGCGCTGGGCGGCTTCCAGCATGCAGGGGTGGAACATGCGGATGCCGCCACGCCCGTTGGCCTTGATGTCGTTCAGGGCCGTATCGGCCTTTTTCATCAGGCTTTGTGCATCGGTCGCATCACGCGGAGCTATGGCGCAGCCAATGCTCATGCCGCCATTGAGGGGCTTGCCGCCGTAGGTGATCGGTGTGTGCAGCTGCGCGCGAACCTGTTGCGCCACCTGCAGCACAGTGGCTTCGTCGGCCAGGTGCTGGATGACGACGGCAAACTCATCGCCGCCCAGACGGGCGACAAAGCACTCTGCGCTGTTCAGGCTTTCCAGGCGCTTGGCCAGGATGCGCAGCAAATGGTCGCCTGCCGAGTGCCCCAGCGTATCGTTGACGTGCTTGAAGTGGTCCAGGTCCAGCAGCAGCAGGCCGAGCATGTCGTCTTCTGCATGCGGTTTGCCCAGCAGGTAGGTCAGGCGCTGCTTGAGGGCGCGTCGATTGGGCAGTCCTGTGAGTTCATCGTGGTCTGAGGCAAATCGCAGGCGTTTTTCTGCCTCGCGCTGCAAAGTCACATCACGAGAGACACACAGAATGCCTATGGTGCTGCCATCCTCGTCTTTCATGGGGGTGGGGATGTTGTCCCAGTGCTGGGGTTTGCCTCCGGCCAGACTCATGCCCGCAAAGCGCGCATTCTTGCCTTGGCGGGCTGCCTGCAGGGCACGCATGCCGCGTGGACGGATCTCTGCGGGCAGCAGATCCAGCCACTTCATGCCAAATTCGGTTTCGTGCTCAGGAACGCCGAGTGCGACACAGCCCGAGCGGTTCATGTGCTTGAGGGAGCCGTCGGGGCGCAAAATCTTGATGCAATCCACGCTGACGTCGAGCATGCGGGTCTGCAGCATGCTGCTTTCGTGCAGCGTGGCCTGGCGCAGGACGCGCTCGTGGATGTCGGTGAACGACAGCAGCCGTGGCGCCTGTGCATTCTGTGAAGGATGGCGGCACAGCACGAGTACCCAGCGGTAGTGCCCGTCATGGCGGCGCAGGCGCAGCTGAGATTCAAAAGCGCTGTGTGCTTCGGCGCTTTGTTGTCACTGCTGGCATGCCAAGGGCTGATCTTCGGGGTGAATCAGCTCCAGCCAGTCCTGTGGAATGTGGCCCCCGGTGTAATCCCTCCAGGCCAGGTTGCCATGCTGCTGCCCATCCTGGTGCATCCAGACCATGTGTGGCAGCTCATCCAGCACAGCACTTTGACAGACAGCAGTGTGGCCAGTCATGCCGGTGTGTTGGCTGGATTGCGTCGTCTGTGTGTGGTGCTGGGGAGTGCTGGAAATACATGCCTGATACTGTCATCTCGGGTGCGCTGCTGGAATGCAAGCTCGGCGCAACAGCCGTCTGAGGTATCGATGACTATGCGGGCGTGCATTGTCAGTCAGGAGGCAAATCGATTGGCCAAGAAAAAAGCCAAACATTGTGAACAATGCTTGGCTTTATCTTTTGGCTCCCCGACCTGGGCTCGAACCAGGGACCTGCGGATTAACAGTCCGTCGCTCTACCGACTGAGCTATCAGGGAACATTTCGGTGTTGCCTTGGTTTTTGAAATTGCAAGGCTAGCAATTGTTGGCTCCCCGACCTGGGCTCGAACCAGGGACCTGCGGATTAACAGTCCGTCGCTCTACCGACTGAGCTATCGGGGAACAAGACCGAGATTATATACGTGGATTTTTGACTGTTTACCTAGTTTGCAAAAAAAGTGGAGCGGAAAATGCTCAGACAGGCTCAGGTCGCAGCCATAGCCAGACCATGACCACCACCATGCAGCTGCTGGCCAGCACTTGTGCCCACAGGGGCGCAGGCGCTATCCACAGGATGGTTGCGCACAGTGCCATCATGGCTGCCGCACTGTATTTGGCGCGCCGGCTGACATAGCCGCC
>JAEZZU010000181.1 GCA_023418355.1 Pseudomonadota bacterium
GCCATGCAGGCCCAGTTGTGCCGCATCCTGGCACGGGCTGCGGGCTCGCAGGGCATGGCAGGTGGTCAGGCCATCGACCTGGCCAGCGTGGGCAAGGCTTTGAGTGAGCAGCAACTGCGTCACATGCACAGCCTCAAGACGGGTGCACTGCTGCAGGCCAGCGTGGCCATGGGCGTGGCCTGTGCGCAGGTGTCGCAGCCTGTACAGCAGGCGCTGGAGCGCTATGCCGAGGCGCTGGGTGTGGCCTTCCAGGTGGTGGATGACGTGCTGGATGTGGTGGCCGATGCCGCCACGCTGGGCAAGACACCCGGCAAGGATGCCGCCAATGACAAGCCCACCTTTGTGTCACTCATGGGTCTCGAAGGCGCGCGCAGTTATGCCAATGTGCTGCTGCAACAGGCCTTGCAGGCCTTGAAGGAAAGTTGTCTGACGGATGTGCGCGCCCTGTCGGCGTTGGCGCATATGGTCGTTTCGCGTTCACATTGAGTGCTGACTGGGGATGTGTTTTCTGTTTTCGGATTGCTGAGCTGCCCCCAAGTGAGCAAGCGCTGTTTGCTGTGTGCAATTTGATTTGAATAATTTGCTAATGACCACGAATGCCTACCCTTTGCTGCAGAAAGTGAACACACCTTCTGACCTGCGTGCCATGTCGCGCAGTGACCTCAAAGCGCTGTCTGATGAATTGCGCGCCTATGTGCTGGACAGCGTGTCGAAAACAGGGGGGCACCTGAGCTCGAATCTGGGCACGGTGGAGCTGACCATTGCGCTGCACCATGTGTTCAACACCCCCTACGACCGCATTGTCTGGGACGTAGGCCATCAGACCTACCCGCACAAGATTCTGACGGGCCGCCGCGAGCGCATGTCTACCCTGCGCCAGCTGGGCGGTATCTCGGGCTTTCCGCTGCGTACCGAAAGCGAGTACGACGCCTTTGGTGCAGGCCACTCCTCGACCAGTATTTCTGCCGCGCTGGGCATGGCCATGGCCGCCAAGCGCAAGGGTGAAAACCGCCGTGCGATTGCCGTGATCGGTGATGGTGCCATGACGGCAGGCATGGCCTTTGAGGCCTTGAACAATGCCGGCGTCATGGATGGCAATCTGCTGGTCATCCTCAATGACAACGACATGAGCATCAGCCCACCCGTGGGTGCGCTGAACCGCTATCTGGCCCAGCTTATGAGCGGGCAGTTCTATGCAGCGGCGCGTAATGTGGGCAAGAACGTGCTCAGCAAGGTGCCCCCGCTGCTGGAGCTGGCCAAGCGCCTGGAGCAAAGCGCCAAGGGCATGGTGGTGCCTGCCACGCTGTTTGAGAACTTTGGCTTTAACTACATCGGCCCCATCGACGGCCATGATCTGGATTCGCTGATCCCCACGCTGGAAAACATCCGCAGTCTGGAGGGGCCCCAGTTCCTGCACGTGGTGACCAAGAAAGGCCATGGCTACAAGCTCGCAGAAGCAGACCCCATCACCTACCACGGCCCTGGCAAGTTCGATCCAGCCGTAGGTGTTGTCAAGTCCAGCACACCAGCCAAGCCCACGTTCACCCAGGTGTTTGGCAAATGGCTGTGCGACACGGCAGCGCAGGATCCGCGACTGGTGGGGATTACGCCAGCCATGCGTGAAGGTTCGGGTCTGGTGGAGTTTGAAAAGCGCTTCCCTGATCGTTACTACGACGTGGGCATTGCCGAGCAGCATGCCGTCACTTTTGCCGCAGGCCTTGCCTGTGAGGGTGTCAAGCCCGTGGTGGCGATTTATTCCACCTTCCTGCAGCGCGCCTATGACCAGCTGATTCACGACGTGGCGCTGCAGAAGCTGCCCGTGGTGTTTGCGCTGGACCGTGCAGGTCTGGTGGGCGCTGATGGTGCGACCCACGCTGGCGCGTACGACATTGCCTATGTGCGCTGCATTCCCAACATGAGCATGGCTACGCCTGCGGATGAGCGTGAGTGCCGCCAGCTGCTGACGACTGCCTACGAACAAGACCATCCCGTGTGCGTGCGCTACCCACGTGGTGCTGGTGTGGGCGTGGAGCCGCTGGATGACCTGTCTGCGCTGCCATTTGGCAAGGGTGAAATTCGCCACCAGAGCCAGGCTGCGCGCCAGAGCGAAAACGGCAGCACCCAGCCCCGCATTGCCATTCTGGCGTTTGGCACCTTGCTCTACCCTGCATTGCAGGCGGCAGAGCACATCGACGCCACGGTTGCCAATATGCGCTGGGTCAAGCCGCTGGACGTGGAGCTGGTGCGTGAGCTGGCGGCTACGCATGACGTGCTGGTCACGCTGGAAGAAGGCTGCATTGCCGGTGGTGCAGGTGCCGCCGTGTCTGAAGCGCTGAGCGCTGCAGGGCTGACGTTGCCTGTGCTGCATCTGGGCCTGCCTGACCATTTCATCGAGCATGGCGACCCTGCCAAGCTGCTGGCCCTGCAGGGGCTGGATGCTGCTGGCATCGAGCGCTCGATCCGCGAACGTTTTCTGGCGTAAGCCTGTCTGACGGCATCAGGGGAATCAAGTCCCTTGTGCCTGACGTCAGGCTGAAGCTTGGAAGCTTTCGGGGGTTTACCCGGGAAAGTGATTGGTCCCTCTATTCCTAGAATTTTGTGTCCCCTTCTGAGCATGGTTTCCGAGGAGATTCCATGCCTTGAGGCGGCTGCGTATGAAATTCAAGGAGTAAACATGGACCGTCGTTCCCTCATCAAAAGAGCAGGTATTGCTGGCGTGCTGGCGGCTGGCGTGGCACCTGCCGTTCACGCGCAGCCTGCGGTGCGCTG
>JAEZZU010000206.1 GCA_023418355.1 Pseudomonadota bacterium
AAGCGCACAGCCTCCAACCTAAATTCCTGCGTGTATGCCGCACGTACTTGCTTTGCCACCATTTCTTAGCTCCTTGTCTACATTTTGGACAAAGCTAAGAACTCCCATTTCTAGGGGCAACTTCAGTTTCCAAGGACGCTTATCGTGATGCCCGCAAGAAGGTCAAATTGGCAACAGGCTTGGACATTGAGCTGGCTCGGAGCCCGGAGCTGCAAGCGGCTGCATTCACGACTATTCGCCAGCTGTTTGAGCGTGGCCTAGGCTTCAAAACCTACGAGGAAAAGTGGGGTCTGTTGGTTCAGAGTGCCCACCAGGGCAGCGCCTAGCAGCTGTCACAACGTTCTCTTATTGCGTCAATTGATTGGCGCAATTTTCATATTGCGTCATAATTCGCGTCATGAATAGCGTCAAACCACAGCAAGAGCTCGACTTGTTGGTCAACGTCATTAGGCGTCACCCAGAAGGGGTGAGCGCAGAAGAGGTGCTGCATGAGTCTGGGCTGGCCTTGCAACGCCGTAGCCTTCAGCGCCGATTGGCCTTATTGGTTGAACAAGGGCGCATTAGGGTGCAGGGGCAAGCGCGGGCCGTGCGCTACTTTCCTGTTCTGGAAGATGAAAGCCCAAGTGGCGTAGCTTCTTCAGGCCGAGAGGCTGCGATCGAGCCATATGTTCCTGTCAGCGCTGAAGGCGCAGCTATTAAGGCATATGTGCGCCAGCCACGGCATTTACGCAAGCCCGTGGTCTATCGCACAGAATTTTTAGAACAATACCACCCCAACCACACCGCATACCTGCCTTTGAAGCTGCGTGAACAGCTACATGCCCTGGGGCGCTCACCTGCGGAGCAAACACCCGCAGGCACCTTTGCCAGGGACATTCTCAACCGCCTGCTGATTGACCTTTCCTGGGCTTCTTCGCAACTGGAGGGCAACACCTACAGCCGCTTGGATACCGCACGGTTGATTGAGTTTGGTCAGGTAGCTGAGGGCAAGGATGCCTTTGAGACGCAGATGATCCTGAACCACAAGCAGGCTATCGAATTTCTAGTGCACTCGCCTGAGCAAGCCGTGGTGTCGCAGGACACCATCGTGGCCTTGCATGCTTTGCTCTCCGATGGCTTGATGCCTGACCCCGCCATGTGCGGTCGTATTCGCAGCCGTGCAATTGAAATTGGCGGTAGCGTTTACCTGCCAGTGGCTTTGCCGCAGCGCTTGGAAGAGTTGTTCGGCATCGTGGTGGGCATGGCCGCAGAAATCGAAGATCCGTTTGAGCAAGCGTTCTTCTTGATGGTGCACTTGCCTTACTTGCAGCCTTTCGAGGATGTGAACAAGCGGGTGTCGCGCCTGGCTGCCAACATTCCTTTCATACGCCACAACCTGTGCCCGCTGTCATTTATTGATGTGCCGCAGCAAGCGTACGTGGACGCGATGATCGGTGTGTACGAACTCAATCAGGTTGATCTGCTGCGGGATGTCTTTGTGTGGGCTTACGAGCGCTCCTGCCAGCAGTACGTGGCGGTGCAGCAAAGTCTAGTGCCGCCCGATATCCTGCGCTTACGCTACCGGCAAGTGCTAGGTGACGTGATTGCAGCTGTTGTTCGCAGCGGCCAGCCCGTGAATAAGGCGAGCGTCAACGCCATGCTTCCTGGAAGTGTGCAGCCTGAAGACCGCGAGCACTTCACACAGCTCGTGCTCAAGGAACTGGCTGGCTTGCATGCAGGTAACGCGGTACGGTTTGGGCTGCGGCCACTGGAGCTTGCTGGGTGGAAGCAAGAGCAAACTCAATCCCCTTGTGATTGAGTTGAAGAAAAAGGGGGGGCAATTCCCTCTCTCGGGCACCCAAGACTTATAAAGCCAACCTTCGGAGCTTTGACTGCTTCTGATGCCGAAACTGTGTCATAACTATCTGATTTAATTTGACTTTCGCAGGGCGACCTGGCGGATAAACTGGGGCAATTATTTTACTGTAGGCCAAGAATTGAACCCAAGCCACCACTTGGACGTGGTACAACACGCCGCCGATGAGCATAGGCCATCTGGCTGGTGCAACCTCCAGCTTTAAGTTCGGCTGAATGTCTACGCCTATGCCGTCGGTGCGCATGGATCCAAAAAGTTCGGAGAACAGTACAAGAATCTTCCCGTTAGTGTTTCGTGCGCGTCCCGACGATGATTCCTCCCACAGCGCAGGATGTTCTGGCGAGTGCTTTATAGGAGTGAATCGCACTGGGAATGTGGAGCTGCAGATTGAAAAAATCAATCACGCTACCGCTGACGCACCAACGTCACGAAATCGTTATCGGCGCGATCAATCGATAGCCAACGGAATCGACCAGCTCTTGGGACGGATTGAGTGTCGCTGAAGGTAAGAAATTTTTGAATCGTTTTGTTACCATTACTTATCTAAACTCAGGAGATAAAAAATGGCAACCCGTGGTGAAGATGCTCGTCGCTTCCGTGATGCTCGTAGCGATGCTCGCGTTGGTTCAATCGAAAAACGTATTGAGAAAGACTACGGTCTTCCTGCGGGCTCTGTACACATCAGGAACCCCGACGGTCGAAATGCCCGCAGTGACAAGGAAGTTGGAAATCTCCGCAAGGACTACGAGAAGAAATAATCTTTCGGCGAATCGTTGCCATGAGCTGAAATCAACCAGGACTGGGGCAAGGTTTCAGCCATCCAAGAGCCCTTCTGAGCCTGCCCATGGATCGCCATGATCAAGTGCCGTCATCAAGAAGCGCTTGCCAACCGGCATGACTCCAAGATGTTTGAGCAGTGCCTGGACGCCATACCTGCAGTCAAAGGACTGCAAGGCCGCCCTCGCAGGCGGCCCTACAAGCTTCACGCAGACAAGGGCTACGACTACGCCCGCTGCAGAGCGCACCTGAGAAAGCGTGGAATCCTCAGCCGCATCGCAAGACGTGGTGTTGAAAGCAGCGAGAAACTGGGCAAGCATCGCTGGGTGGTGGAGCGCACCCATGGATGGTTTGCAGGGTTTGGAAAGCTACGCATACGCTTTGAGAGGCGGCTGGACATACACTTGGCCTTGCTCAAATTAGCGGCAGCAATCATCTGCGCACGCTTCGTTGACCGGTTGTGTTAGCGGCTCTAAGCCGATGCACATTTAAACGCCTCGTCTAAGAGGCAAATCTTCGATTTGCTAGGTAGTGTTCGCGGCTCTAAAGATTTGTATGACAAAAATTGGTTTACTCCATATTCTAAAAAACCATGACCAACCAGCCTTCTGACGTGACAACAGCTTCCAACCGTTTGAAAGCCACGTGGAGTGGTTCTGGGGACGAAGTAGTTGTGCTCAGCCACGGTTTTGGTTCCGATCAGACATCGTGGGAGTACATTCGCCCCGTTTTGGATGCAAATTTCCGGGTGCTTTCTTACAACTTGGCTGGCTGTGGCGACCACGGCGAGGCTAGCTATGATTTGCACTTGCACAGCTCGTTGTTTGGATACGCCGATGATCTGCTGGCACTCATTGCCGAGCAGCAAGTGAGCCGAGTGCATTATGTGGGTCATTCGGTCAGTGGAATGATCGGCATGATTGCAGCAGTAGCACGGCCTGAGTTGTTTGGTCGCTTGGTGCTCTTGCAGCCTTCTCCGTGCTACTTGAATGATCCTGCAACGTCTTATGTCGGCGGCTTTGAGCAAAATGACCTGAATGCACTCTACGATGCCATGGCCACCAACTATCAGAGTTGGGCAGCTGGTTTTGTGCCCATGGTCATGGGCTTGGCAGCGCAGGACTCCCTTGCACATTTCAGCGCGACGTTGTTCAAAATTCGACCAGATATCGCACAACACATACTGCGCATGATCTTTCAAAGTGATCACCGCAGTCTTGTGCCTCGTGTGACTACGCACACTCGATTGATTCATAGTCGCAAGGATATGGCTGTGCCAGTCGATGTTGCCCACTGGCTGCATGCCCACATGCCTGGCAGTGTGTCCGAGGTTTTGGAGTTGGAAGGACACTTGCCTCACATAACGCAACCTGAGATCGTGGCACCTGCCGTATTGCGTCATCTCTTGGATTGCTGAGAGCTTCTGCCCGTGAGGATGCACACCAATTCACTGGCGGCTTTTCTGGAGTTGGCGCGTCAGCTATCTCAAGCAAGCTTGGTGATCGCATTGCAGCAACGCGCGGCTGATCAGGTTGTACCGCTGCGTAGCGAGCCTCCTTTGAGCTGGCAGCGCGGCACAGCATGGTCTTGGCGCGTTCCTAAAGAACTAAGCAACGAAGCTGGGGCCTTGCAGTTTTTGTGCCCCGCAGACTTACCCAGCATGCTGACGGTTGGTTTGACATTCACCGCAGCTAAAGTCGCTTATCTGAATTGCTTGGATTTTGGAGAACGGGCAGAGGGTGGTGTACTTTTTGTGTGGAATGCTTCCCAAGCACCCAAAGCGGCAACGCTAAGCAGCAATCCACTATCGCAGCAGCACTTGATCGGATTGCTCAGACCAATCTATGCACGTTTGCTGGATGCTCGTCATCTGGCTGAAGAGACCATTGAGTCTGGTGCGAAGTTTCACGACATCTTCAACAGCGTGCCACAGGGGGTCGTCGTCGTATCAGGTCTGGGCCAACATGCCCAAGTCAATCAAGTCGCATCAGGTTTGCTCAACATCTCGGCCGGGTATGTTCCACTGAACACACTCGCGCAAGCCATGCGTGCTGCGCGTATGCGTTGCGATAACGCCGCTGACTTGGAGTCTGTCTACCAGGCGCTGCAGCACTCTCTGAATGCTCAGGTGACAGCCAATTGGGAGCTGGACGAATGCATCTGGCGAGTAGACACACACCCTGTCCTCAATGATGCTCACAATGGTCGAGTTTGGCTCTTCCAAGATGTCACGGCTCAAATTCGACTCGAGCGAATGCTGAGACGAGAGGCGTCACATGACCCCCTGACTGGGCTGTTGAACCGCCGTGCTTTTTTCGATCTAGCCCAAGCCCACTATCAAGCACAAAACTCCCAAGACAAGGTAGCGTTTGATAGCGATACATCCCAGGACTTGGCTGTGTTGATGTTTGACATCGACTATTTCAAAAAAATCAACGATAGATTTGGTCATCCAGTCGGTGACAAAGTGCTGCGAGAGGTCGCTCATCGCTCGCAGGCCCAGTTGCGTGAAGGTGATGTGCTGGCGCGCTATGGTGGTGAAGAGTTCATCGTATTGTTACGCCAAGCCAACCAAGCTAGCTCTCGTGCGGTCGCTGAGCGGTTGCGCCTTGCAATGCAATCTCAGCCAGTGCGTGTTGGGGAAAAAGTGATTCAGATCCACATCAGCGTAGGGCTGGCACTGCGGCGCAATAAGAAAGAAATGCTGGCAAGCACCATAGAGCGTGCCGACAAAAATTTGTACCTCGCCAAACGCGAAGGCCGAAATCGCGTGGTGGACACAATTGACTAAAAAATTGTCAAATTTACAATTTGCCAGCCGCAAAATAGTTCAACAGACAACGCTGCATCCCTTCATGCTCGCTGAAGTGATGGGCATCCTTGTTCTGTCCAATCCGATTTGCTGAGAGTAGGGGGGGCTGGTTTGAATAAGATCCGTTACTGGCTGCTTCTAAAAATGGCAGAAATGCCTAGGTTTTTTGCTTTCGGGATCGGACTTCTTCTGGCCTTCGCTCTTGTGTTGGGAGCACTGGTCGCCACGGTGTGGTTGGATCAACGCCGACTTAGCCAGCAGCATGAGGACACTTTGCGAACTTTCCAGAAAGTCGCAGCTGAAAGCACAGAGCTGCTTGATCGTTTGGTCGCTCTAGACGATCTGAGGTGTAGTGAAGCAGGTTTAATAAGTCTGAATTCTTACTTGCTGGGTACTTGAAGTTGCCCCTAAAACTGGGAGTTCTTAGCTTTGTCCAAAATGTAGACAAGGAGCTAAGAAATGGCGACAAAGCAAGTGCGAGCGGCGTACACGCAGGAATTTAAGTTGGAGGCTGTTCGCTTGGTGCAAAGCGGGCAATCTCAAATGCAGGTGTGCCAGGCGCTGGGCATACCGAAGGCCAGTTTGGGTAGTTGGGTGAGGCAGGCAAGAACAGGCACTCTCAAGCTTGGAGCTGTCGATGGTGTAGTAAGCAAGGTCACACCGGAGCAAATGGAGCTGGCTCGGTTACGGGCGGAGAACGCCAGGCTGCGGATGGAGCGAGATATCGCAAAAAAAGCGGCGGCGTACTTCGCGCAGGACGTGCTGCGAGGTATGCCTGGATCGAGCAAATGAAGTACGTCTACCCGATTGCTGTTTCTTGCCATGTGCTGCAAGTGAGCTGCAGTGGTTACTTCCGCTGGCGGCGCAGCGGAGGTGAGACATCGCAGCGCTGTAGCGATGAATTGGCACTGGCCCACATTCGAGCAATTCATGCTGAGTTCAAGGGCGAGTATGGCTGGCAACGGATGTACAAAGAGTTGCATGCTAAGGGGCTGCGCATTGGTAAAGAGCGGGTGCGCAAGCTGATGGCCAGCCATGGCATCAGGGCTAAAACCAAGCGCAAGTTTGTGGTGACCACAGACAGCAAGCACAACCTAGCGGTAGCTCCGGACTTGGTGCAGCGGCGTTTTACGCCGCAGGCACCCAACCAACTTCTGTGCGGTGACATCACCTATATCGCTACCGATGAAGGTTGGCTGTACTTGGCCGCTGTCATGGATATGTTCAGCCGTCAGATAGTGGGATGGAGCCTGCAGCCCCATATGCAAACCAGCTTAGTTAAAGATGCTCTGGCGATGGCTTGGTGGCGAAGGCGTCCAGAACCAGGAGCCATCTTCCACAGCGACAGGGGCAGCCAAGGTAGATTCAACCGGTCGTCGCAACACCAAGTGAAGTTACCGATTCTAGATACTCATTAAAGACTTCCGCAGGTGTTCTCCAGCCCAACGTTTTGCGTGGTCGATTGTTGAGTGTCAATGCCACAGCTTGAAGCTCTCGATGGTTCCATCGAGATAGGTCCGTGCCCTTGGGGAAGTATTGCCGCAGCAGCCCATTGGTGTTTTCGTTCGTACCACGTTGCCATGGGCTATGAGGATCAGCAAAGAACACCTGCACCCCTGACTCGGCAGTAAACCGTGCGTGGTCTGACAGCTCTTTACCTCGATCCCACGTTAACGATTTCCATAGTTGAGTAGGCTGTTCAGTGACAGTTGCTCTCAGCGCATTGGCCATCGTGGCAGCCCCATAGCCAGCTAACGGCTTCCCATTCTTTACCCTTGGGCTCAAGCCATAGCCATCCTCTCGAGGCAAGTGCACAAGCATGGTGAAGCGGCTTGTGCGCTCGACCAGCGTACCAATCGCTGATCGCCCTAAACCGATGATCAAGTCTCCCTCCCAATGCCCCGGTGCTTTGCGAGCTTCTATCTCGGGTGGCCTATTGCAGATCATTAATTCTTCGCTGACATGGGCCCACGCTTTAGCTTGGCATCGTGCTCGAGGAACACGTAAGGCCCTCCCGGTGCGCAGATAACTGACAGACTCTCGCTTGAGGGCACCTCGGCCCTGAATGTACAGGGCTTGGTAGATGGCTTCGTGCGAGATACGCATTGATGGATCATTGGGGAAGTCGAGATGCAATCGATTGGCAATCTGCTGTGGCGACCAACCTTTGACCCACTTGCGATCACAACGATGAGGCTTGTTGCGGCCAATAAATGCCGCTTGCTGGGGGCCGGCGACTTCCCGTCCCTGCGCGTCGCAAATGGAACCTTCCAAGTGTTCTTGGACATATTCACGCAGCCGTGGATTCACCACTAACTTGGATGGCTTGGGGCGTTTAGCCACTAGCTCTGCCTTCCACTGCGCAACTGATGCTCGATATTCCAACTTGCCACCGCGAGTCGCTGCATTGCGTGTCAGCTCCCTTGATACTGTAGACGGACTTCGGCCAATTCGGCGAGCAATCTCCCGCACGCCGATCTCCTGCGCACGAAGCAATCCGATCTCTTCTCGTTGGTCAAACGACAGATACCTGTTGGATACAGGCTTGGACATAAACAATGGCATGCCGCCACGATGCCTGAACCAACGAGCCTCAACCGCCTGTGATGCGCCAACAGCTTCGGCTGCTTTCTCGCTGGTGATGCCCTTGGCAATCTGAAGCCAGAACTGACGCTCGATCTCACGTCGATGTGACGGAGCACCAGGAGATCGCATGGCATCTCAGCCAGTAAATTGCTTCATCCATCCTGCGGGACGTCCCATAAACACCTCCTGATTAAAGGTGTTGCGACGACCGGTTGAATCTACCCAATACTGTAGTCATGACTTCCAAGCTGCTTTAGCCCAATGGGGAATACGCTCGTCCATGAGCCGTAAAGGCAATTGCTGGGACAACTCCCCCATTGAAAGCTTCTGGGGGCGATTAAAGACAGCTTGCGTGCACGGCCAGCGCTTTGCTAGCCGGGAGCAAGCTACACAGGTCGTTATGAATTGGATGGCCTTCTACAATTACCGCAGAAGGCATTCGAGCTTGGACTATCTCAGTCCCATGCAATACGAGCAACGCTGGTACGAGGTACAGCGCAAAAAGACCGCGTAAGTAGGGAGCTAAGAACTCCAAAAAACAGGGGCAACATCAGAGCAGAGCCTTGGGTATAAAGTGGCTCGTTTCTTCGGTCTTCTGGGGCGGTGATTTACGCGACCTGCAGTGTCGGATAGTCTGTATAGCCCTTGGCGCCACCTGCGTAGAACGTGTTGGAGTCAGGCGCGTTCAGCGGTGCCTTGGCCCTGATGCGTGCGGGCAGGTCCGGGTTAGCCAGGAAGGCGGTGCCAAAGGCCACAGCGTCAAGCTTACCTTCGGCAATAGCTGCCTCTGCCTCATCAGCGCTGTAACCCATATTGCCCACCAACACACCCTTGTAGTTTTCACGCGCTACGGGCATGACATCAGCCTTCTGCACGCCGAAGAAATCGGCGCGCATCACGTGCAGGTAGGCTAGCTTGAAGGCATTGAGCCTATCGGCCAGGAAGCCGATGAGGGCCAGCGGGTCGCTGTCTTTCATGCTGTTGAAGCTGTTGAGGGGCGACAGGCGCAGACCCACACGTTCGGAACCGATCGCCTGGGTCACGGCAGTGAGTACCTCGAACAGCAAACGTGCACGGTTTTCCAGCGATCCGCCATAAGCATCGGTGCGCTGGTTGGGCGTGTCGCGCAGAAACTGGTCAATCAGGTAGCCGTTGGCGCCGTGTACTTCCACACCATCAAAGCCGGCGGCAATGGCGTTGCGTGCGCCTTGGGCAAACGCAGCCACGATGCCGGGAATCTCTTCGACGGTCAGGGGGCGGGGCACCGCGTGCGGCACCTTGCCTTGGGGCGTGTGGATCTCACCCTCAATAGCGGTGGCACTGCTGGAGACAATGGGGGCGCCATCGGCAGCGCCAGGGTAGGCTGCGCGGCCAGCGTGCCAGATCTGCATGAAGATGCGTCCACCCTTGGCGTGCACCGCGTCGGTCACTTGCCTCCAGGCTGCAATCTGCGCGTCGTTGTAGATGCCAGGCTCATTGACGAAGGCCGATGTACCGGGCGCCACCATGGTGCATTCGGAAATCAGCAGGCCGCCGGTGGCTCGCTGGCTGTAGTACTCGGCCATCAGCGCGTTGGGCATGTGGCCAGCGTCGGCACGGGCGCGTGTCAGTGGTGCCAGAAGGATGCGGTTGGGCAGGGTGAGAGAACCTACTTGAAGTGGATTGAATAGCATGCGAATGAAAACCCAGATTAGTGAACAGAAAACAGTGGTAAAGCTAACAGTATTCCCAATACTCAGACCTTTGAAAGGCCACTGAAGACTGCTTTGGCACGGCTGGTGCTTTTGCACCCAACGCACGATGTAGTAGACGCAAGTGGGTAAGCCTTTGCTACCGACAGTTTCGCGGCGGTCTCCAGCCGTACATGCACCAAACGCCTTTGGTCATCCACCGCGTCGCAACTCCCTGACACCCCGGCCCAGCTTGCGGCGCAACAGGGCCCGCAGCGTCACTCCATCCGAGTACCCGACCTGTGCGGCGACCTGATCGACGCTGGCGTTCCCGGTGCGCAAGAGATGGACGGCATGCTCCACGCGCAGGTCCTGGAAATACGACAGCGGTGTCTTTCCCAAAACGCTTTGCAGCCGCCGCGCCAAGGTGCGCTCGCTTGTGCCCACGGCGCTGGCCGCCTCGGCCAGCGAGAACCCCTGCGCGAGCCGACGTCTGGCCCAGCACTCGAAGCGCTCTACCATCGGGTCGGCATGCGCAAGGTGGTCGGGAATCATGAACTCGGCTTGCGAACTGCGTGTCTCGACCAGCAGATAGCGTGCCACCAGGGCCGCTAGCGCCGGACTGCGCCCTCGGATGATGCGCAAGGCCAAGTCGACGTGGGCCAAAGCGGCACCCGCGGTGGTGAAGCGTGTCGAGTTCACGATCATGCGTGACTCGTCCAGCGCGACGTTCGGATAGCGCTGCCGAAACATCGGCCCCAGCCACCATGACGTCGTCGCACGATGCCCATCAAGCAGGCCACTCTCTGCAAGCAAGAAACTACCGGAGCAAGCGGCACCAAGGTGCGCGCCAGCGGTGGACCACTGCTGTAGCGCTGCGACCGCGTCGGGCACATCGGGGCGTGTGAGCCGAGCCGAGAGCGTGTCAGGCATCTTGTCGCCAAACGCTGGCACGAGCACTACGTCTGGTTCGGGCACACCATGCGCAGTGACAACGGGGACCGTCAAGCCTTGCGCAGTTCGGATGCGACGCCGCACGCCCACCAGCGTGAGCTCTATGTGCGCGGGAGCCTGTGGCAGCGAGCCCGCCATCGCATTGGCTAAGCCCACTGTGTCAGTGA
>JAEZZU010000217.1 GCA_023418355.1 Pseudomonadota bacterium
TGAGGCCAAACATGCTCATCATCTGTTCGGTCTGCTTTTGCATCTGCTCCTGCATTTTCTGCATCTGCTCGGCGTAGTTCGCGTTCATCAGCGGGTTGGACATCTGCACCATCTTGGCCCAGGCATCCACGCCCCCGGCCTGCTCGCTCATCTTGTTCTGGAAGTCCGTGAACATCTGCACGTTCTTCTCGATAAAGCTGCCCATGTGGCCCTGCATGGTGTGGCCATAAAAGCGAATGATGTTGGCCAGCATGGCTTCGGTGAACATGGGGGCGCCACCGGCCTCTTCTTCCAGAATGATCTGCAGCAGGATGGAGCGCGTGAGGTCATCGCCCGTCTTCGCATCCTTGACCACGATGTTTTCATGCTGCATTACCAGCTGCTTGACCTCGGCCAGCGTGATGTAGGTCGAAGTGGCCGTGTCATACAGGCGGCGGTTGGGGTATTTCTTGATGACACGCTGATTGCTGGGAGTCGAAGAAGAAGTGGTGTCTTGTGCGGTCATCGGCAGTTTCTCGTGGCTGAATCAAGAAGTACGGGGCGGATGCGAGAGCTTCCATTGTAGAGAGCGGCCTCGGCGCTGCATTGCAGCACTAACCCTAGCCACCAACTGTCCTCCATCTTATTAAAAAGATGAGCTATCAACGCAGAACCCACCTGCATTTGCGCATATTTTGTACTTGACCTTGGTCAGCAAACTTGCACGGCGCGCAACGTTATCTCAGTCCCCTGCCTGCACCGCCCTCACATTCGTTGTGTAATTTCGCTCCTTGTCTTTTCCTGGCCTCACTATGCCCCTGCTCGACAGGAACACCTGGTACATCCTCAAACACCTGCATCACAGCCTGGCGGCTCAGGCTGCCAGCCGTATTGATGCAGGCGAAAGCGTGCCTGCTGCAGCCTATCTGGTCAGCCCTGCAGCGGCCGATGACTGCCTGGCACAGATGCATGTGGCCGAGGTGGATGGCGAATTCATGGCCGAGCTGCTGGGCCGCAGTGACGCGGACCAGCTGCTGGCGCAATACCTCACGGATGCGCTGCAGGAAGGCTCCAAGGTGCAGCAGCACATTGCACGCGAGCACGGGCTGCTGCCGCAATACACCGTCTGCGTGCAGGAAACCCGGCTGCCCAATGCAGACAGCCAGACCCTGCCCCGCCCAGCACTGCTGGTGCTGATTCGCGCGCGCAGCTTTGTGCTGCCCGTGTTTCACCTGATTCGCGAGCTGCCCGATGGCCGCCGGGCCTGCCACTTGCGCCCCTTTCCCGAACTGCAGGAAATCGAAGGTGCACAGCATTTGCTGCAGGCCTTTCCGCTGGCACGCGCTACGCTGCAGTAGCGCAGTCCACCACCCGCTTTTCTAGTCCATCCGCGCGATGACCTGACCTGCCTGCAGACTGGCGCCTGCGGCGACCTGCTGCGCAATACATCCGGCGCGCGGTGCAGTGATGGGGCTTTCCATCTTCATGGACTCCATCACGGCAATCACGGCACCAGCCTGCACTGCTTCACCATCTGCCACCTTCCAGGCAATCAGGCTGCCCGCCATGGGGGCCAGCACATCGCCATCCTGCGCGGGGGCTGCCGCTGCGGGGCTGGGCACGGGTGCAGCGGTTGTCTGCGCTATTCCTTGCAGCAGGCTGGCGGGCAGGCCAAGCGTGACGCGCTTGCCGTCGATTTCCACCCAGGTGCGCTGCAGCGGCTGCGCCAGCACCGGCTCCGGGCGCGTGGCGGCGGCAAAGTCCTGCGGCATTTCGGTTTCGATCCAGCGCGTGTGCACGCCCAGCCCCTGCTCAGCCGTGAAGGCCGGGGCTTGCACCACGGTGCGGTGAAACGGCAGCACGGAGGCCACGCCTTCGATCTGGAACTCCGCCAGCGCCCGGCGTGCGCGCTGCAGGGCCTGCGCGCGGGTAGCGCCCGTCACGATGAGCTTGGCCATCATGGAATCAAAACTGCCGGGGATGACACTGCCAGCAGCCACGCCACTGTCCAGCCGCACACCAGGGCCGCCGGGCGCGTCAAAGCGCTCGATGCGCCCGGGCGTGGGCAGATAGCCGCGCCCCGGGTCTTCGGCATTGATGCGGAACTCGATGCTGTGCCCGCGTGGTACAGGGGTTTCGGAGAAGGACAGCGGCAGCCCATAGGCAATGCTCAGCTGCTCCACAACCAGATCAACACCCGTGGTTTCCTCGGTCACCGGGTGCTCTACCTGCAGCCGGGTGTTCACTTCGAGGAAGGAAATCTGCCCCGTGCGGCTGAGCAAGAACTCCACCGTGCCTGCGCTCACATAGCCTGCGGCCTCGCAGATAGCGTGGGCTGCGCGGTGGATGCTGGCGCGCTGCGCATCGGTCAGGAAAGGCGCGGGGGCCTCTTCGACCAGCTTCTGGTTGCGGCGCTGCAGCGAGCAGTCGCGCGTGCCGACCACCACCACCTGCCCGTGCTGGTCCGCCAGCACCTGGGCCTCGATATGGCGCGGGCGGTCGAGAAACTGCTCCACAAAGCACTCGCCCCGGCCAAAGGCCGCCGTGGCCTCGCGCACGGCAGAGTCGTACAGCTCCGCCACCTCATCCATCTTCCAGGCCACTTTGAGGCCACGCCCGCCGCCACCAAAGGCGGCCTTGATGGCAATCGGCAGGCCATGTGCTTTGGCGAAGGCAATGACTTCCTCTGCGCTTTGCACCGGCTCGGCCGTTCCGGCCACGAGTGGCGCGCCCACCTGCAGGGCAATCTTGCGTGCCGCGACCTTGTCACCGAGCGCCTCGATGGTCTCCGGTCGAGGGCCAATCCAGGTCAGCCCGGCCCCGATCACGGCGCGCGCAAACTCGGCGCGTTCTGACAGAAAGCCATAGCCCGGATGCACGGCATCGGCCCCGCTGCGCCGGGCGATGTCGAGCAGTTTGGCGATGTCCAGATAAGTCTCTGCCGGGCGCACCCCGTGCAGCGCCCAGGCTTCATCGGCAGCGCGCACATGCAGGGCATCGGCATCCGGGTCCGCATAGACCGCGACCGAGGCCACGCCATAGTCGCGGCAGGCGCGGGCGATGCGGATGGCGATCTCCCCTCTGTTGGCAATCAGCACTTTGCGAATCATTCCGAATCCTTTCTTTCGGCTGCGTCGAGGCTGTGTTCCACCACACGAAAGCGAATGCGGCAGCCCACCGGAATCTGTGCGGCCAGCGGCAGGTGGTAGCTGGCCACTGCACCGATGACGGGATAGCCGCCGGTGAGCGGGTGGTCAGCCAGAAACAGCACGGGCTGGCCGTTGATCGGCACCTGGATGGCGCCGGTCACCGTGCCTTCACTCGGCAGCTCATCGTGCCGCGCACGCTCCAGCGCCTGCGCGCCCTGCAGGCGAATGCCGACGCGGTTGCTCTGTGGCGTGACGGTCCATTCCTGCGTCACAAACGTCTGCACGGCAGCTGGCGTGAACCAGTCCGTGCGCGGGCCGAGCACCACATCGAGGGTGACCAGCTCGCCCGCACGCGGCAGCGCGGGCTGCGGCACGCTGCCCAGTTCCACGGCACGCAGCTGGTCGGCCGCAATGGCGTGCCCTACGGCCATCTGCTGCCCGGCCTGCAATGCGGGCGGGCCGACCTGCGCCAGCGTGTCCGTGGCGCAGCTGCCGAGCACCGGCTCCACCTGCCAGCCGCCGCGCACGGCCACATAGCAGCGCACACCGGCCGTGGGCGTGTGCAGCTGCAGCCGGTCACCATCGTTGAGCGCCATGGGCGCATGGCTGCTGGCAGACCAGCGATTGCCCTGTGCGCTGTGCACGGTCACCTCCACCTGCGCGCCGCTGATCGCCAGCGTGGTTGCACCGTGGCTGCGCAGCTGCAGCTGGCCCAGCAGGTTTTCCAGCACGGGCGCATCCGCCGGATTGCCCACCAGCCGGTTGGCGGCATGCATGGCGGGCAGGTCCAGCGCGCCGGACACCGAAATGCCCAGGCCCGACATGCCCTGCCGCCCGCCATCCTGCACCAGGGTCTGCAGCCCCGGAGATACGATTTCGATAGCTGGCAGCGCTTGCTGCATCTGCCCTGGAGGCTGTTTTTGTTCTGAATCTTTGGCAGCAGGCAATAACACCGTGACCGGGCTGCGTGCCGCATCGACAAACTGCACGCGAAAACCGGGCTGGATATAAGCGGGTTCAGCACGCTGCAGGTCCCACATGGGCACCTCCGTCACACCGATCAGCTGCCAGCCGCCGGGACTGGCGCTGGGATAGACCGCGCTGAAATTGCCACCCAGCGCCACGGAGCCTGCAGGCACTTTGGTGCGTGGCGACTTGCGGCGCGGCACCTGCAGATGCGCACCGCCCGAGAGATACACAAAACCCGGCGCGAATCCCGCAAAAGCCGCGTCATAAGGCTGTGCCGTGTGGCGCTCGATGAGCTGCGCCACCGTCAGCCCCAGCAGCTCGGCCACTTCGGGCAAGTCCTCGCCGGTGTAGTGCACGGAAATTTCCACCAGCCGCCCCTGTTCGGATTCGAGGAGCTGTTCAGACAGCAGTGCCTGCTCAGCCAGCACCTGCAGCTGCGCACACAGATCGGCTGCCGTGATGCTGTTCGGATCAAAATGCACCAGCAGCGTTCTGGCAGCAGGCACCAGGTCGGTAACGCCCGGCAGCTGCTGCGCCGCCACATGGCGATAGACCGCCATGGTCTGCGGCAGGTCATCCAGCTCCAGCAGCAAGGCACGGTCGCTGGCAGGCAAAAAACGCATGCGCCGCCCCTTATGCCATTGCCACAAAAGGCTGCAGCGTCACGCCGGCCTGCTGCAGCCGCGCACGAATGCGGCGTGCCATGTCCACGGCCCCGGGGCTGTCGCCATGCACGCAAATCGAGTCAGCCTGCAGCTGAATGCGCTTGCCCGTGATGGTTTCGATTTCGCCCGTCTCCACCAGCCGCAGCATGCGCTCTGCAATCTGGTCCGGGTCGTGCAGCACGGCACCGGGCAGACGGCGTGAGACCAGCGAGCCATCGTCGTTGTAGGCACGGTCCGAAAAGGCTTCGGCCACCACGCGCAGGCCACGTTCGCGCGCCCATTCGATCAGCGGCGCCCCCGCCAGCGCCAGCAGTGTGAGCGAGGGGTCCACGGCCTGCATGGCGGTCATCACGTCTGCCGCCTGCCGCGCATCCTGCGCAATGGTGTTGTAGAGCGCGCCGTGCGGCTTCACGTAGCGCACCTGCGTACCGGCAGCCCGGGCCAGGCCCTGCAGCGCGCCAATCTGGTAGATCACATCGCCCACCAGCTCGGCGCTGCTCGGGTCCATATTGCGGCGGCCAAAGCCCACCAGGTCCGGATAGGCGACATGCGCGCCCACGGCCACGCCCCTGGCGGCCGCGTGCTTCAGGGTCTGCAGAATGCCGGCCGGGTCTCCTGCATGGAAGCCACAGGCCACATTGGCGCTGGTGACGATGTCCAGCATGGCGGCATCGTCGCCCATGCGCCACGCACCAAAGCTTTCACCCAGATCGCTATTGATGTCCATCTTGTATCCTTTCGTCCATCAGCTTCCACTGATTGTTCAACAATCAAAAGCAAGTTTCTTACCAACTAACACCATGCCGTCCCGCCACTTTCCCCCCCGAACCACCGCTACCAGCCTGACGGACACCGTGGCCAACACCGTGCGCCAGATGCTCATTCAGGGCGAGCTGCGCGCCGGGCAGCGCCTGTCCGAAGCCGCGCTGAGCCAGCAGCTGGATATTTCCCGCAACACCCTGCGTGAGGTGTTTCGCATCCTCATCAAGGAGGGGCTGCTGCACCACGAACCCAACCGGGGGGTGTCCGTGGTGGTTCCGTCCATTGCCGACATCATCGACATCTACCGCGTGCGCCGCCTCATCGAGTGCCAGGCCCTGGAAAAAGCCTGGCCGCTGCACCCCGCCCACAAGCGCATGCGCGATGCCGTGGCCGATGCCCAGCAAGCCCGCGATGCCAAGGACTGGCGCCGCGTGGGCTCGGCCAACATGGCCTTCCATGCCGCCATCGTGGCACTGAGCGACAGCGAGCGCCTGTCCGCCATGTTCGAGGACCTGGCCGCCGAACTGCGCCTGGCCTTTGGCATGCTGGACGATCCGGAGTACCTGCACGCGCCGTATGTCGCTCTCAACGCCCGGCTGCTGCAGATGTTCATGGAAGGCCAGACCGCCGCCGCTGCGCGCGAACTGGAAACCTATCTGGTGCAGTCCGAGCGCATGGTGCTGGCGGTCTATGCGCGCCAGATGGCCTGAGCCAGCACAGTGCAGCAAACGCACCAGAATCTGGCAAAACCAGAACAATGCACCACATTTGGTTGAACAATCTTTTTATTCATCACCAACAACATAAAACTACATCACCCACAAATAGTTCATATCGTTGAAATCCCTGATGACTGGCTTTCAAAGAGGGTGCTACTTTTGGCACGCGATTTGCCTGAGTTTGAGAACCCGTGGTGGACTGCCATTGCTCCTGGCCTTGCGTCCGACCACCTTCATCCACCCCGAAAGGAGTCATCCATGAAGCGTCGAATCTTTATCGCAACCACTGCACTGGCAGCCAGCGTGGGCTTTGCTGGCACCGCTGCGGCCCAGACCAAATGGGATTTCGCTACGGCCTACCCCGCCCACAACTTCCACTCCAAGAACAATGAACAGTTCGTCAAGGATGTGGAAACAGCCACCCAGGGCAAGCTCAAGATCACGCCGCACTTTGGGGCCTCGCTGTTCAAGATGCCCGAGATCAAGCGCGCCGTGCAGACCGGCAATGCGCAGATGGGCGAATTCTTCCTGGTGAGCTTCCAGAACGAAGCACCGATCTTTGGCACCGATGGCCTGCCCTTCCTGGTCGGCAGCTATGAAGACGCCTACAAGCTCTACCAGGCCCAGAAGCCTGCGCTGCAGCAGTTGCTGGACAAGCAGGGCCAGGTGCTGCTGTATTCCGTAGCCTGGCCTCCGCAAGGCATCTACACCAAGAAGCCCGTAAACTCCGCCGCCGACCTCAAGGGCATGAAGTGGCGCGTGTACTCACCCACTACCGCACGCATTGGTGAACTGGTGGGAGCCCAGCCCGTCACCATCCAGGAAGCCGAACTTTCACAGGCACTGGCCACGGGCGTCATCGAAGGCCTGATCACCTCCAGCGCCACGGGTGCCGACAACAAGCTGTTTGAAAACCTCAAGCACTACTACAACGTGCAGGCCTGGATTCCCAAGAACGCCGTGACCGTGAGCAAGAAGGCCTTCAATGCTCTGAGCAAGGAAGAGCAGGAAGCCGTACTGAAGGCCGCTGCCGAAGCCGAGGAACGCGGCTGGAAGGCCTCGCGTGAAGTCGATGCCAAGTCCATCGAAACGCTCAAGGCGGGCGGCATGATCGTCGAAGAAGCTTCTCCGCAGCTCAAGGCCGATCTGGTCAAGGTCGGTGAAGTGGTCATCAAGGAATGGCTGGAAAAAGCCGGCAATGACGGCCAGACCATTCTGGATACCTACAAGAGCGGCAAGTAATGGCTGCAGCCATGTGGCGGATGCACTGCGCTGTCACATGGCATAGCCCTCTGTGGGCGGTGGAAGGATGGTTGTGATGCGCAGATTCCTTAACGGACTGTATGCGGCCAGCGCCTGGCTGGCGGGTATTTCCATGGTTGGCGTGCTGCTGATGGTGCTGCTGACCATCTTGAGCCGCGCTTTCGGTTTTTCGGCCCCCGGCACCGATGCCTATGCGGGCTATGCCATGGCCGGTGCGGGCTTCATGGCCCTGGCCAGCACGCTCAAGGCCGGGGAACACATTCGCGTGACCCTGTTTCTGGGCATGCTCAAGGGCAAAGCCTTGAAGGCGCTCGAAGTCACAGCACTGTCAATCGCCACCGTTCTGGCTGCTTTTCTGGCCTTCTATGCCTGCCGACTGGTGTGGCAGTCGTGGGAAATTGAAGACATTTCCGTGGGTATTGATGCCACTCCGCTGTGGATTCCGCAGCTGCTCATGGCAGCAGGCACGGTGATTTTCTTTATCGCTTTCTGCGATGAACTGGTGCTGGAAATCACCGGGCAACGCAAGCCCCGTAATCTGGAGGATGCCCACCATGAATGAGATTTTTGCCAGTGTGGCCCTCATCGTCGTACTACTGGTGCTGCTCAGTGGCGGGGTCTGGGTCGGTCTGACGCTGGCTGGCGTTGCCTGGTTTGGCATGGAGTTCTTTACAGCCCGCTCCGCTGGTGATGCCATGGCCATGACCATCTGGGGCTCCGCCAGCAGCTGGACGCTCACAGCCCTGCCGCTGTTCATCTGGATGGGCGAAATTCTTTACCGCACCAATCTGTCAGAAAACATGTTCCGGGGCCTGGCCCCCTGGGTCAACGCCCTGCCCGGCCGCCTGCTGCACACCAATGTGATTGGTTGCACCATTTTTGCCTCAGTCTCCGGCTCCTCGGCGGCCACCTGCGCCACCGTGGGCAAGATCAATATTCCAGAGCTGAAAAAGCGTGGCTATACCGAGGCGCAAATCATTGGCTCACTCGGCGGCCCCGCCACACTGGGGCTCTTGATTCCGCCGTCCATCATCCTGATCGTCTATGGGGTCTCGGCCGAGCTGTCGATTTCCAAGTTGTTCATGGCTGGCGTACTGCCGGGCCTGCTGCTGGCCGCAATGTTTGGTGGCTGGATCATGGTCTGGGCCTTGCTCAACCCCGACAAGGTGCCCAAGGCCGATGCTGGCACCAGCTTGCGCCAGAAACTGTACGAATCCCGCCACCTGATTCCCGTAGTGCTGCTCATTGGCAGCGTGATTCTGAGTATTTACACCGGTTTTGCTACTGCGACCGAAGCCGCCGCCATCGGCGTGGTCGGCGCACTCATCCTGTCCGCATCGCAACGGGCACTGACATGGGACAGCTTCAAGGCTTCGCTGTTCGGTGCCACGCGCCTGTACTGCATGATTGCCCTGATTCTGGCAGGTGCGGCCTTCATGACCTTGTCCATGGGCTACATCGGCCTGCCACGCCAGCTGGCTGAGTATGTGGGCAGCCTGAACCTGTCACCCGCCATGCTGATCGTGGTGCTGGGCCTGTTCTACATGCTGATCGGCTGCTTTCTGGACGGCATCTCCACCATCGTGCTGACCATGAGCGTGGTGCTGCCCATCATTCAGACTGCAGGCATTGACCCGCTGTGGTTTGGCATCTTCCTCGTGATTACCGTGGAAACCGCCCAGATCACTCCGCCCGTGGGCTTTAACCTGTTTGTGCTGCAAAGCATGACCGGAAAACAGATCACCTATATCGCCAAGGTCTGCGCGCCGTACTTCCTGCTGATGGTGCTGGCGCTGGTCCTTCTGTGGTGCTTTCCGCAGATCGTCACGGCGCTGCCCTCCCGGATGTAATCCAGCCCATCCTGGCAGTGCTGTGGCTTTTGCCTAAAGCACACTGTGTCTTACATCAGGTGAAGGCATACAGCGGCTGCGCAGGCAGGTGCGCCCAGTTATCTTGGCGCATCTTCATCTCTTGTGAACTGCCAGGAACGCGCCATGAAAATGCCAACCATTCGCCCACAGCTTGCAGCCAGCCTGCTGGCTATTGCATGCACTGCTGCAGCCTCCAGCGCCTGGGCATGCACGCGCCTTGTCTACCACGGCGCCAACGGGCATGTGGTCACAGCCCGCTCCATGGACTGGAAAACTGACATTGTGAGCAACCTCTGGGTGCTGCCACGTGGCATGCAGCGCAATGGGCAGACCGGACCCAACTCGCTGCAGTGGACCTCCAAATATGGCAGCCTCATCACCTCTGGCTATGACATTTCCACCACCGACGGCGTGAATGAAGCCGGTCTGAACGCCAATTTGCTGTGGCTGGTGGAATCTGAATATCCCCCCTTCGAGGCCAGCAGCAAACCAGGTCTGACCATTGCTGCATGGGCGCAGTATGTGCTGGATAACTTCGCCACCGTACAGGAAGCAGTCGATGCGCTGGCCAAAGAGCCTTTTACCATCGTCACTGACCATATTCCTGGTGAAAACCGTCTCACGACGCTGCACCTGTCCATGTCGGACTCCAGCGGAGACAGCGCCATCATTGAATACATCGATGGCAAGCAGGTGATACACCACAGCCGCGACTATCAGGTGATGACCAACTCCCCCACCTTTGACCAGCAGCTGGCTGTCAACAAGTACTGGCAGGCTGTGGGTGGCACAACGTTTTTACCGGGCACCAATCGCGCCGCAGACCGCTTTGCACGTGCATCCTTCTATGTGAATGCAGTCCCCAAGAGTGAAGACCCCAACATGGCACTGGCCAGCGTGCTGAGCGTGATCCGCAATGTCTCCGTGCCTTACGGCCTGACCACACCGGAAGAGCCCAACATCTCATCCACACGCTGGCGCACCGTCTTCGACCACCAGCGCAAGCTGTATTTCTTTGACTCAGCCCTCACCCCCAACACCTTCTGGGTAGACCTCAAGGCGCTGGACTTCAGCGAGAAAACAGGCAAGGTCATGAAGCTGGACCTGGGCCACAACCAGAGTCACACCTACTCAGGCAATGCAACCCCGCAGTTCAAACCTGCAGCGCCGTTTGAGTTTCTGGGGATCTAAATCCGGAAAGGGCAGAGACAGCAGGCAAGCACTGCTGTCTGGCTGCAGCAATGGAAAGCGCGGCGCCTACTGTACGGCAGGCGAGACCCGCCAACTTCTTGCGCAAAAGTACTTGGAGCGTTCGCCTGGCGGAGCAAAAAAAATGCCCACTTCACAGTGGGCACTTCTTTTTGCAAGCTTGGTTAAGACTTGCGGTGTTTGGTAGGCGCGATTGGATTCGAACCAACGACCCCCACCATGTCAAGGTGGTGCTCTAACCAACTGAGCTACGCGCCTGAATTATCAGAAGCCGCAATTGTAGCATCGTTTTTTGCAGCTTCAGACAAAGTACGCAAATTAGCGTCTGCGCGCTGCGCGCACGCCGGGCACGGTGGCCACAATGCCCAGCACCTTGTTCAGGCGACCGGAGTCCGAGACCTCTACGGTGAAGGTCATCCACGCGGTTCCCTTGACGGACTGCGTCTGCACCCCGATGACGTTGGTCTTCTCCTTGGCGAACACATCCGAGATGTCACGCAGCAGGCCCTGACGGTCGGTGGCTTCCACCGATACGTCCACGGGGTAGACCGCCGTGATCTTTTCGCTCTTGGGACTGTCCCAGGCCACATCGATCACACGCTCTTCATTGCGCGCGGCCATTTCACGGAAGTTGCTGCAGTCGCTGCGGTGCACGCTCACGCCCTTGCCCCGCGTGACAAAGCCGCGGATATCGTCAGGCGGCGCAGGCTTGCAACACTTGGCCAGCTGCGTCATGAGCGAATCCACCCCGACCACCAGCACGCTGCCCTTGTGCGCCGGGTTGTTGGCTCGGGGCTTGCGTACCATGGACTGGATGCTTTCCTCGGGCTGCTCAGGCTCGGCCGGACGCAGCACGGCTTCGATATTGCGCAGCGAGTATTCGTCCTTGCCCACGACTTCAAACAGCGCATCGGCCGACTTGAAGCCCAGCTGCGTGGCCAGGTCTTCCAGCTTGATGGCCGTCTTGCCTTCACGCTGCAGCAGTTTTTCTACCGACTCGCGGCCACGCGTGATGGTTTCGT
>JAEZZU010000286.1 GCA_023418355.1 Pseudomonadota bacterium
CTGAAACCATGCTGGGCGACGTGGCCGTGATGGTTCACCCCGAGGATGAGCGTTACAAGCACCTGATCGGCAAGACCGTGACCCTGCCTCTGGTGGGCCGCGAAATCCCGATCATTGCCGACGAATATGTGGACAAGGAATTCGGTACCGGCGTGGTGAAGGTGACCCCTGCGCACGACCAGAACGACTACCAGGTCGGCCTGCGCCACAACCTGCCCATGATCACGGTGCTCGACCTGACCGCCAAGATCAACAACGAAGCGCCCGAGAAGTACCGCGGCATGGACCGCTTTGTGGCCCGCAAGGCCATCGTGGCGGATCTGGAAGAACTCGGCCTGATGGTCGAGATCAAAAAGCACAAGCTGATGGTGCCTATCTGCGACCGTACCGGCCAGGTGATCGAGCCCATGCTGACCGACCAGTGGTTCATGGCCATGAACAAGGTCGGCGAAGGTGATGCCACGGGCAAATCCATCGCCCAGAAGGCCATCGACGCCGTGGCCAATGGCGACGTGAAGTTTGTGCCCGAAAACTGGGTCAACACCTACAACCAGTGGATGAACAACATCCAGGACTGGTGCATCTCGCGCCAGTTGTGGTGGGGTCACCAGATTCCTGCGTGGTATGACGAAGACGGCAATGTCTACGTGGCCCGCAACGAAGAAGAAGCCCAGGCACAGGCCCCCGGCAAGCAGCTGCGCCGCGATGCCGACGTGCTGGACACCTGGTATTCGTCCGCCCTCGTGCCCTTCAGCACCATGGGCTGGCCCAACCAGACCGATGCGGCTGATGATGACTTCAATCTGTACCTGCCCTCCTCGGTGCTGGTGACCGGCTACGACATCATCTTCTTCTGGGTGGCGCGCATGATCATGATGACCACGCACTTCACCGGTCGCGTGCCCTTCAAGCATGTGTACATTCACGGCCTGGTGCGTGATGCGCAGGGCAAGAAGATGTCCAAGTCCGAAGGCAATGTGCTGGACCCCGTGGACCTGATCGACGGCATTGCGCTGGAGCCCCTGCTCGAGAAGCGCACCACCGGCCTGCGCAAGCCCGAGACCGCTCCCCAGGTGCGCAAGAACACGCAAAAGGAATTCCCCGAAGGCATTCCCGCCTACGGTGCGGACGCGCTGCGCTTTACCTTCGCCGCGCTGGCCTCGCTGGGCCGCTCCATCAACTTCGACAGCAAGCGCTGCGAGGGCTACCGCAACTTCTGCAACAAGCTGTGGAACGCCAGCCGCTTTGTGCTGATGAACTGCGAAGGCTATGACTGCGGTCTGCTGCCCCACGACAAGTCGGCCTGCGGCACCGCAGGTGCCTACATGCAGTTCAGCCAGCCTGACCGCTGGATCGTCTCGCAGCTGCAGAAGGTGGAAGCTGAAATCGCCAAGGGCTTTGCCGAGTTCCGCCTGGACAATGTCGCCAACACCATCTACGACTTTGTCTGGAACGAGTTCTGCGACTGGTATCTGGAAATTGCCAAGGTGCAGATCCAGACCGGCAACGAAGCCCAGCAGCGAGCAACCCGCCACACGCTGATCCGTGTGCTGGAAACCATCCTGCGTCTGGCCCACCCCATCATCCCATTCGTGACCGAAGAGCTGTGGCAGAAGGTCGCGCCCGTGGCGGGCCGCGAAGGTGCATCGATCGCCGTGGCGGCTTACCCCGAAGCCCAGCCCGAGAAGATCGACGAAGCCTCCATCGCCTACGTGGAGCGTATCAAGGCCATGGTGGACAGCTGCCGTACCCTGCGTGGCGAAATGGGCGTCTCGCCTGCCCAACGCCTGCCGCTGCTGGCCATGGGGGACAGCGCTGAAGCCGCCGAGTTCCTGCGCGCCAACGCGGCCGTGCTCAAGAACCTGGCCAAGCTCAGCGACGTGAAGGTGTTTGAAGACGAAGCCGCATGGCAGGCTGAAGCGCAGTCTGCGCCCGTGTCCGTGGTGGGCGATGCGCGTCTGGCCCTGTTCGTGGAAATCGATGTGGAAGCCGAAAAGGCACGCCTGACCAAGGAAGCCAAGCGTCTGGAAACTGAGATTGCCAAGGCCAACGGCAAGCTGAGCAACGAAGCTTTCTGTGCCAAGGCCCCCGCTGCCGTGCTGGAGCAGGAGAAAAAGCGTGTGGCCGACTTTGGCGCCACACTGGCTCGCGTGCAGGAGCAACTCAAGCGCCTGGGCTGATATGCTTTGAGGTGAGTAACAAAAGGCGCAGTTCTCTGCGCCTTTTTTCCAATCAAAAATAAGAGAGATTTCTCATGTCCAACCAAACCCAAGTGCGCAAAGCTGTATTCCCTGTTGCCGGTCTGGGCACCCGCTTTTTGCCTGCTACCAAAGCCTCCCCCAAAGAAATGCTGCCCGTGGTGGACAAGCCGCTGATCCAGTACGCCGTCGAAGAGGCGTATGAGGCCGGCATTCGCGACATGATCTTTGTCACTGGCCGCAGCAAGCGCGCCATCGAAGACCATTTCGACACGGCCTACGAACTCGAAAACGAACTGGAACGCGCAGGCAAGCACGCCATGCTGGACCTGGTGCGCAGCATTGCCCCAGCGGACATGAACTGCCTGTTTGTGCGCCAGCCCCGCTCCTTGGGTCTGGGCCATGCCGTGCTGTGCGCCGAGCCTCTGGTAGGCAACGAAGCTTTTGCGGTGATCCTGGCTGACGACCTGATGCGCGGTGAACAAGGCGGCCCCGGTGTGATGGCACAGATGACCGAAGCCTTTGCCAAGCAAGGCCGCTCACTGCTGGCCGTGCAGGAAGTGCCGCTGGAGCACACCAAGCGCTATGGCATCGTCAAGGGCGAGCCTGCTGGCGGCCCCCTGATGCGTATCGACCAGATCGTGGAAAAGCCAGCCCCTGAAGTGGCGCCTTCGCGCATGGGCGTGGCAGGCCGCTACGTGCTGACACCCCGCATCTTTGATGAAATCCGCAACCAGCCTAAGGGCGTGGGTGGCGAGATTCAGCTGACCGATGCCATTGAGCGCCTGATGCAGCATGAAGCCGTGTACGCCTTCCAGTACAGCGGCAAGCGCTATGACTGCGGCAGCAAGGAAGGTTTCCTGGAAGCCACGGTAGAGCTGGCTTTGCAGCACCCCGATGTGGGCGCGCATTTCCGCGACTATCTCAAAAATCTGAGCATCTAACGCCTGATTTTCAAGCACTTCCAATACAAAAGGCCTGCAAATGCAGGCCTTTTGCGCGTTGGCAGCTCCTGTTTTTAACGGCGGCGCAGAATGTGGATGAACTCCGCACCCACGGTTTCCTGCTGCACCAGCTCATTGCCTGTCTGCTTGGCAAAGGCCTGAAAGTCCTTGAGCGAGCCCGTGTCGGTCGCCACCACCTTGAGCAACTGGCCGCTGCTCATTTCCGCCAGGGCCTTCTTGGCCTTGAGGATGGGCAGGGGGCAATTCAAACCGCGGGTATCAATTTCCTTGTGGATTTCCATGACAAGTGTTCCTTCTCTGGCACACATTGTAGGGAGCTAAGCCCAGCATGCTCTGCTGCCCGTACGACATGTATCTGGCCAGCAAGGTTTAGAGCGCAGGCGGCAACACAAAGCGCCCATCATCGGGCCAGTATTGCGGCGGCCATTTCTGCGGATCAGGCTCTGGCGACTGGTTGGGTCTGAAAGCGCCAAACTGCGGCTCCAGCCCCTTGCTGCGAATCCAGTGGGCCAGCGCATAGCCTGTGCCTGAAGGCCAGCAGCGCGCCTCCTGGGCCGTCTTCCACTGGTACTCCACCAGCTCCGGCGACAGGCGCACCTCGCCCTCCACACGCACGTGGTAGGCAATCAGCACCTGGTTCATGCGCAAAAACTCCCAGGCCCCGAGAATGCGCAGTGCCTTCACGCGCAGGCCCGTTTCCTCCAGCACCTCGCGGCAGATTCCGGCCTCGGGCGACTCCCCCGCCTCCATGAACCCCGTGATCAGGCCAAACATGCCTTCCTGCCACAGCGCATTGCGCGCCAGCAGGACCTGACCGTCATCGTTTTCCACCACGGCCGCCAGCACGGGCGTGGGGTTGCCCCAGTGCGTCCAGTCGCAGGCCGGGCAACGCAGACGCTCCTTCATTCCACTGTCTTCCTGCTGCGCCCTCCACTGCAGCGGCGTGGCACAGCTGGGGCAAAAACGCATTTCATGGCTCATGGAGCACCTTTCCTTGTATGCATGGGCGATAAAAAAGGCCGCAGCAACGCGACCTTTTTGTTGAGATGGACCTCAATCAGGCAGGGAATACGCCCGTTGAGAGATAACGGTCACCACGGTCACAGACGATGAACACAATGGTCGCGTTCTGCTCGCGCTTGGCAATCTCCTGCGCGACCCAGCAAGCACCCGCAGCAGAAATCCCTGCAAAAATGCCTTCTTCACGTGCCATGCGGCGGCACATGTCTTCGGCATCGTCCTGGCTCACATAGACAAGCTCGTCGACCAGGCTGGCGTCGTAGATCTTGGGCAGGTATTCCTCAGGCCACTTGCGAATGCCGGGAATGCGCGAACCTTCCGAAGGCTGGGCACCAATGATCTTGACGTTGGGGTTCTTTTCCTTGAGGAACTTGGCCACGCCAGTGATGGTGCCGGTTGTGCCCATGGCGCTGACAAAGTGCGTCACCTCACCGCCGGTCTGCTCCCAGATCTCGGGGCCCGTGGTTTCATAGTGGGCACGGGGGTTGTCGGCGTTCGCAAACTGGTCCAGCACCACGCCCTTACCCTGCGCCACCATCTGGTCGGCCAGGTCACGCGCGTATTCCATGCCACCGCTCTTGGGGGTGAGGATCAGCTCCGCGCCATAGGCCTTCATGGTCTGGGCACGCTCAATGGACAGGTCCTCGGGCATGATCAGCACCATGCGGTAGCCCTTGATGGCAGCCGCCATGGCCAGCGCAATACCGGTATTGCCCGATGTGGCTTCAATCAAGGTGTCGCCAGGCTTGATCTCACCGCGCTCTTCGGCACGCTGAATCATGGACAGTGCAGGACGGTCCTTGACCGAACCAGCCGGATTGTTGCCTTCCAGCTTGCCCAACACCACATTACCGCGCTGCGCATTGGCTGCAGCCTCGATACGCTGCAAAGCGACCAGCGGCGTTGATCCGATGGCAGCTTCAATCGAAGAATATTTTTTTTGCATCCCGTAAATGTGCCATAATTCCGCCCACGCACTGATGACGCCCGGGTGGTGGAATTGGTAGACGCAGCGGACTCAAAATCCGCCGCCGCAAGGCGTGCCGGTTCGATTCCGGCCCCGGGCACCACAGCACAAGTTTGCTAGCGTCGTCATC
>JAEZZU010000332.1 GCA_023418355.1 Pseudomonadota bacterium
CAATCGGGCAGACCGAGACGCTGGACATGGTGAACGGAATGCCCTTGGCATCCGCTGCCGTGGCGGCTTGCACTTCACCGCGGCGGGCGTACATGCCCGTCAAACCCACGGGCGAGAGCGCCACGGGCAGGGCCAGCTTTTCGCCAAACAGCTCAATGCTGGTGTCTAGCTGGCTCATGTCTTTGAGCACGCGCTGGCGCAAGGCCACGTCCGCCAAGTCATCCACATTGCGTGCCAGCGTTTTTTCAGCGTAAGCACCGCCGTCGATGTAGTGAAACAAAAAAGGCGGCAGGCGCTTTTGGGCTGCGGCGCGGTAGTCGGTGGTCGAAGAGATGATCATGACAATGGCTCTAATGGGGAAGTGACAGGCGATTCAAGCGCTGCTGCCGTGCGGCATCTGCATCGGCTTGCATGAGCTTGTCGCGCACAAAATTCAGGTGTACCAGCATCACACTGCGTGCTTGCTGGGCTTCACCGGCGAGGATGGCTTGCATGAGGTCGTAGTGATGCTGGGTGAGGTGCTCCAAAACATCGCTGCTGTCTTGCGCAAACATGCGTTGGCGGTTTTCAGCCACGGTGCCCAGCACCAGCTCAAACAAGCTGCCCATGACCTGCACAATCACGGCGTTGTGCGAAGCCTGGGCTATGCACAAATGAAAGCGTGCATCTGCACGGGCAGCGCTTTCAGTGTCTTGGATGCTTTGGTAATGCAGCAGTTCATCAAAACGGCGTTGCAGGCGCTGCTTGTCTTCATCGGTCGCGCGTTGTGCGGCATACCATGCAGTGCTCACTTCCAGGCTCTCTCGCGTCTCCAGCACGTCATACAGGTACTGCGCATCTGTGCGGATCAAGGGCTCTAGTGCCGAGATCGCTTGTAAGGTGCCGCCTATGGGGTGAGGAACTGTGGTTTGCACAAAGGTGCCAGACCCAGCACGGCTGACCAAAATACCCTGGCTTGAGAGCTTTTGGATGGCTTCACGCAGCGCGGTGCGTGAAACCTTCATTTCTTCGGCCAGCTGCCGCTCTGCGGGCAAACGCTGGCCGGGTTGCAACTGACGCTGTTGCACCAGTTGATACAGCTGCTCGGCGATCTGATCAGAAATTCGCATAGGAGTGGCTTCACACAAGAGCTTGCACAGCGGCGAAATGAGTGACCTTGTTCGAGCGCCGAGGCTGCTCTTTAGTGGGCAGCAGCCAAAGGCTTGCCCTTGGATGCGCCCAACACGCCAAACACGATGACCAGCCAAGCCGCAGCAGCAGCCCACCACAGCACGTTGCCTGTGATCAGCGCTTGGCCAATCAGACCAGCTTGCACGCAGTAGTAAGTCATGGGCACCAAGGTCTTGCGAATCACTTCGCCTTCGCGGTTCATCAGACCCACCACAGCGCCAGCTGCCACCACGTTGTGCACGCAGATCATGTTGCCTGCAGCGCCGCCTACGGCTTGCAGTGCCACCACGATGGCAGATTGGTCCAGATTCAGGCCAATTTGCTGGGCAGTCGAGAACTGGAAGTAAGCAAACATCATGTTGCTGACGGTGTTCGAGCCTGCGATGAACGCACCCAAGCTACCCACCCATGGTGATACGTTAGGCCAAGCACTGCCTGCCAAAGCTGCTGCGCCTTGCGCCAGCATCACAGGCATGCTGACCATCGAGCCGTCGGCCGAGCCAGAGTTCACAAACACTTGCACCATGGGCACAGCCAGCAGCAGGGCAGGGGCTGCGTCCACCATGGTAGAAGCGGAAGACTTCACCGCGCGACCGTACTGACCTTGCTTCATGCCGAAGATGAAGATACACGCCAAAGAGGCCAAGATCAGGATGAAGCCGGGCGAGTACAAGAACTGTGCAGTTGCAGCGATCTTGGTGCCAAACAACTCAGAGAAACGCAGCGTGGTCATGGGGCCAGTCAAGAAGGCCTTCAGGGGAGCCACGGTGCGAGTCAAGATCAGCAGCGCAATCACCAGCACATAGGGAGAGAAGGCACGCAGTACCGAAAACTTGGGGGCAGTGGCTGCCGCGCTGTCGTCGGTGTCGGCCAAAGTACCCAGCCAGTTCTTCTCCCACTGAGCGCGAGGAGGGAAGTCAAAGGTTTCCTTGGGCAGGAACAAGCCCTTCTTCGCAGCGGTCACCACGATGAACAGGCCGATCATGGCGCCCACCATCGATGGGAACTCAGGGCCTAGCGTACGGGCGATCAGCAGGTAAGGCACGGTGAATGCCAAACCGGCAAACAGCGCAAACTTCCAAGCCTTCAAACCTTCTGTGAAGGATTGGCGCGCGCCAAAAAAGCGTGTGAGCAAACCGCTCAGGAACAGCGGGATCACCACGCCTACCAAGGCATGGATCAGAGCAACGTCATTGACGATGTGCAGCAGGTAGTCCCAAGGCTGTATGGGAGCCAGCAATTCAGCGACATCGGTTTTGTTGTCGATGCCAGAGCGCACACCGACCAACATGGGAGTGCCCACAGCGCCGAAGGACACAGGGGTGGATTGGATCACCAGCACCGACATCACGGCAGCCATGGCAGGAAAGCCCAGCGCCAGCAGCAAAGGAGCGCCCACGGCGGACGGGGTGCCGAAGCCCGAGGAGCCTTCAATCAGCGAGCCAAACAGCCATGCCACGATGATGACTTGCACGCGGCGGTCAGGGGAGATATCGGTGAAACCACGGCGAATCGCCGACAGAGCGCCGCTTTCTTTGAGCGTGTTGAGCAACAACACAGCACCAAACACGATGAAAAGCAGGGTGATGGCCGTCACCACACCATTGACGGAAGCCGCTGCCACAACGGCGCCGGGCGCTTGCCAGACAAACAGTGCCAGCAAAGCTGTCACGATGTAAGCCACGCTCATGGATAGCTTGGCTGACCTTGCCAAGACCACCATTAACAAGAACACCACCGCAATCGGGGTGAGCGCTAAAAGCGTATGTCCGAGATTCATGTCGTTTGTCTCCTCTCAATGGACAAGCTTGGCGCGGCTAGGAAGCGTGGCAAGCTGCCATCATCTGATTGGTATTACCAAATTTTTTGAAAAATGCCGAAGCCGATTGTCAATTCGCTTGTGCTGACATATGTATCGGGTTTTCCCCGGTTTTGTCTATTAAATTGGTCGTACCAATTCAGAAGAGCGGTTGCCGAGGCAATAGATCGCAGTTGTTCCTTGCGTGAGTCAAGCCGGTGTTCTGATCGGTGAAGAGAGACATGCTGATGCGCGCAGGCCGGTGCTTGCAAATTTCATGCTTTGGTGTGGCTGCACGCAAAGAGGCCGCCTTAGGCCGTACTACGATATGCAGCTTGAACCATGAGCGAGGGATGGCACTGTGGCTGACTTGTCCAAAATTACCTGTATTGAAGATCTGCGCGTGATTGCCAAGCGCCGCGTGCCGCGCATGTTTTATGACTATGCGGACTCGGGCTCCTACACCCAAGGCACTTACCGCGAAAACGAAGCACAGTTCCAAAAGATCAAGCTGCGCCAGCGTGTGGCCGTGAACATGGAAGGGCGCAGCACACGCACCACCATGATTGGTCAAGACGTGGCCATGCCCGTGGCCATAGCGCCCACAGGGCTGACCGGCATGCAGCATG
>JAEZZU010000022.1 GCA_023418355.1 Pseudomonadota bacterium
TATGATTGAAGCAGCCAACAAGAAGGAGGTTTTATGACACTTTATCACGTAACTACAGAAGGCGACTGTGAAGGCCGCACTACAAAAGATTTGGGGTATGTTGAAGCAGATTCACCTGAACATGCTATCAAATACCTGCATTCCATCGGGAAGTATGCGGGTTATGAGTATACTATCTACGAGGTTGAAATTATTAACCTTATACAAGTGGCAACTCCTATGGCAGAGTTGAAACATCTTAAGGCAAAAGTAAGACCTGGTGTAGTGTCCGATTACAAAGGGGAAGTAAAATGAGTGGATGGATTAAAGTATCTGGCACCGAAGATGTTCCTATCGGAGAGTGGCTTGTAATCATGGCAGACGGCAAGAAGGGATTCTGTGAAGTTAACAAAACACGCAATGGCACGATAGCTGTTATCAATGGTCATTTTTATTTTGACTTGGCACCTGTGATCGCATACCATGCACTACCAACATATGAAGAGGAGATTAACAATGGCTAACAAAGAACCACATGTATATACTGCACTGGTAAAGCACTTGAACAAAGAACGTAACAGGATCATTGCAGATTATCGTAAATTTAAACGTAGTAGTCTAAATCGTAAATACATGCCACATGCAGCTTTTGACGCTACACGTGCAGTATTTCGTGCAAAGATTGCGGAAATGGATAATCTGCTTAAGCTTGCACGATTATCTATTCATGCATCCAAAGTAACAGGAGTCACTCACTTCTTTGACTTCGATACTAAAGCACTATATGCACCAGAAGCAGGTGAACAATTGATTTATCTACTTACCAAAAAATAAGTGTTGACTTTTTTCAAAAAATATGCTACCCTAACCCCGAAGGGTCGAGCGATAGCGAGTATAGATTATGTAATAGATTAATCTCTATCGTTAGATGTTCGAAGAACAGAGATTTAAGTACTTGTTCTTATCGGTAGATGATCGTAAGATCAAGAACAATAATAGGAGAGTGTGTTATGTTAGTTAATGGTGTACTACCTGATTCTAATGGTAATCAGATCACAGTAGACTGGTTCCCTGGTACTGGTGTGTTAGATCTTACTGCTGAATGGTCTGGTGATATTTATGGAGAAGGTGTATTATCATTGTCTACAGAACAGATGATCATCCTTCGTGACTTCTTAATTAGTTTAGATCTAGGAGAAAACAAATGAGTAAAACTTCTGTTGAGTTTATCGAGAAACCACCCGTACCACCGTTATACCGTCTGTCTGAGATCGAACCTATGTCTGTGTTCTATTATTATGATTCGTTTCCTGATGCAAACAGTCGGGAATACTACTTAGCCACGGATGAAGGAGCAGTGTGTCTAACAGGTTCTCGTGCTGGAGAATATATTCGAGAAAATCGTTTCAATGAAGTAGATTCTTGTTGGGCTACTGTTGAAGCTAAAATCATAATTAATACTCTTAATCATTAAGAGTAATCTTATACAAAATTTGTTGACATAATCAAGATTCTTTGTGTAGAATAAAGATTCACTTACTAAGGAGATTTTATAAATGGCTACAAAGAAACAGAAAATGAAATGTCTTACTCTCACTGAACTGGGTCAAGCTTCCAACTGCGTTACTGTTGGTAAGATTTATTCTACAGTTCTTGATAAAGACAACAACAGTTTTACTTTCAAAGATGATAACGGAAACCCTCAAGTTGGAATCTACCCTTCCTGTGCTTTTGGTACTTGGGAAAAAGTTTAATTAACTGATCGGAGGGAGTATGCAAGACAAGAAAAACAATGTTCGTTATGCTTTGTACGGACGTATGGGCGTAGACTGTGAATGGAGACTTCTGTTACAGCGTATTCCCTCTTATCAAGAAGCTATGACGAAGCGAGAACATTATAAGAAGACGTGGAGACACGTTGTTTGCAAACATTACGAGGAGGCATAATGAGCACATTATCAACAGCAGTCAAGTTCCACCAGGATTATGAAGAAGCTGTCAAAGATGCTGACAATCCTTCCTCATTAGTGTTTGAGGATCGTACAGGTTTGAAGTGGGTTAAATCTTTCGATGAGATCTATTTCTGGTATCCGCAGGGAGCCACAAGCGATAGTTCTCTGTATAGCTACGAACTGGAATACCGTGGCCCTGTAGACGAAGATGAAAACTTTATCATGTATTTCGTAAATAATGGTTGCGGTGAAACGTTTAATGTTGTATTCTCTAAAGCAGATGAGTCTGACGAGGAGGTGTAATGTTGTATAATCCGACTTTAAGCTTGGCAGTTGCAGCCCACATGCTGTACAATGATTCTGTGAAGGATGAGTTGTCGCCTGTGAGTTTAGCTTTCTATCTGATAGACAGGGATTGGATGTTCTCTGGTGAGGATGAAATCTACTACGTAAATTCACGAGGTTTTATTGAAAGTTTTGAACTTGAACATCGCGCACCAACAGCAGAAGATGATCGTTTTATTATGTTCTGTGTAAATGATGGTTACGGAGAGGTATATGACGTAGTATTCTTCAAAAACCGACAGAAGACTGAAGAGGAATTCTAAATGAAAAGGCTACTTTGTGTCCTGATGTTGATGATTGCCACCAATGCTACAGCCGCCCGTGATGGTTTCAAGATTGGGGTGGAAGGTAGCCAATTCTTCACTTGGTATGGTGGTGAAGCTGTCTACCAGGTGGATGATAAAAAGTATAACTGCAAGTTTGATCGTATAGATCGTGGAGTGGATAATTGGGGTGACGCTTACAAAGCCACAGGTTTCTATTGCACAAAAGATTTATATATTACAGTCAAAGAACCACAAGACAATAGAAAGGTGTTGTTCATTGTGGTAAACCCTGCTAAATTTGAAGAACGTAAAGCTTACTATGTAGATATGTTCATTGAATACAAAAAGGAGGAAAAATGAGAGAAACAATCGTAGATGTTGTTATTAATGGTCAACGTTATGTGCCTGTTGTAGAGAAAGCTGAACCAGATGCTTTAGATGTTGTTTTTGAAGACGATGATCTTGGCACTGTTACTGTGCGTGAATATTTCAGACGACTGCTCTCTACACTTTGGGAAGAAGAAGATAGTTTCAGTGGAAAACGCCCTTTCGGTAACTCTTGCTGGCAGTTCGATTTGATTATTGGTTTGATCGATGCTGGGTACCTGGAAGGTAAAGTTTATCGTGACGAAGATGGTGGTATAGAAGATACCGACTATGATCGTGAAGAAGCAGATAAACTAATTCAAGGTCTGATCGCACGTATGTGTTTAGGTTAATATGAAGGTATTAAACTTTTACCATTTAGGCAAAACAATCCCAGAAGGTGCTGTTTATATTGGTAGAGCAATGCCACATATGGGACTAAAAGCCTCCAAGTTTGCAAACCCTTTTAAGTTAAAAGATGATGAACCACGAGGATCAACTATACAAAGGTATAAAGAGTGGTTGTGGGAGCAAATTCGTTGTGGTAAGATCACTCTTGAAGATTTATTAGAGCTAGAAGGGAAAGATTTAGTTTGCTTCTGCTCCCCTCAACCTTGTCATGGAGATGTATTGGTAGCAGCCGTGGCTTGGGCTAGAAAAGAGTGGGACAAAAAGCATCCTACTTATGTAGACAATTATTGGATTTGGGAGGAGAATTTTTGAAAAATATTATTGATGTAGATGTGTTTGGTATCACAACACTACAAGACAAACAAGCAACACTGTATTATCATAAAAAAGAGGACCAAGCTTACATCTACATCGGGGCAGAAAAGTTTGGTGTTGGAGATATGGTTTTAAATGTTGAAGGAGATCTTCCTTTAGAACAAAAGTTGAAAGTTTTTCGTTTCACAGGAGATGTTAAACTAGACGGCGTTATCGCAATCCTACAAGAAGACCATTATTATATGGTAACTTTCGTTACTCCTGCTTTCTCTGGCCTTAATGGAGAAGAAGCTCTTAACGATGTTATTATCTTAAAGATTGGTAATGCTCTAAACGATGTAAACTAAAGGAGGGAGTGAGTATGTTCTTTGATGCAAATTCTCTTTTTGTATCTACAGCAGGGCAGTCTGCTGTTAATGCAGAATTTGAGGAAAGAGAAGAATGGATTGATAATCACAACTACGATCCAAGTAATTTAAACTGGTGCAGTTTGGATGTTGGTAATCTTAGTAGAGATAATGCACTTAGAGCATACTACTCTGTATATACTGTTGACAATCTTTATCAATACTACGTGTTTCGTAGTCTTATTGTTAATCTTAATTTAGCTGGACGTTTAAAGAACAATAAGGCATTCACATTGGGACATTATATTCCCTTCCGTAAAGGTGGTGTGCATTTTCCATGCAATTGGATTATTCAAACACGAAAAGAAAACAGTTTAGCAGGAGACACCATGCCAAGATTTAAAGATAAGTGGACATGGGAAAAACAAATGGGGTACATTAATGCACATTTGCCACCTAATCTAAAAGAACCTTACGCCAGCAGAGCTAAGGAAATGATGAGGATTGTCAAGAGTTTTTATTAAGAGAGGAGAAATACGTGTCTACACAATTGAGTTTTACACCTACTGATGAACAATACGCTATTGAAAGCGGGTATAAAGAAAATCGTTTCGTTACAATTCAAGCTAAATCTGGATCAGGTAAAACGTCAACACTGTATATGTTGGCTAATGGCACAAATGATAGTATTCTATATTTGGCATTTAACAAAAGTATGGCAGAGGAAGCTCGACGTAAAATGCCGCCCAATGTTATGTGCCGAACGCTACATTCTATCTGTTACCAGCGTCTTCCACAAAACCTTCGACACAAATTATCTCGTCCAGAAGGTCAATATGTTAACGTAGCTGGAACTGGTAGTGAGATTGCCAAGAAATTTAAGATTCAGAACTTGATCGATAAGAATGGTAAAGTGCTACTGACTCGTGCAATGATCGGGTTAATGGTAAAACAAACTTTAGCTAAATATGAGTTTTCTGACGATGAACATATCGGACATAAACATTTTCCTAAAGTGCACATGTCAGACCTAAAACGTAAAAACATCAACGAACAAAAACTTATTAACGAAGTTGTTAAATATGCGAAGCAACTTTGGCGTGAGCGTATTGATCCTAAATCAGAAACCATTATGACTCATGACACCTATGTGAAACTCTTTGAATTAAGCAAAGAAGATTTAGGATACGATATTATTTTTGGAGATGAATTCCAGGATGTTAACCCTGCATTCCTGTCTATCCTTCGTAATGCTAAATCGGCTAAACGTATTGTTGTTGTGGGTGATGAATTTCAGAGTATTTATCAGTTCCGTGGAAGCCAGAACATGATGAAGCAAACGGCTACATATGGGGTTGAGTTGCCTCTGACAGCTTGTTTTCGCTTTGGTCCTAAAGTTGCGGACATTGCTAATGCGATCCTTTCTGATCGTTCACCTCTGAAGCATCCGCTGGTAGGCAAAGGTTATGATACTGTCACTGGAAGTTTTCATTCTGATGTGGTAGATTATAGTAAACCTTACACCATTATTTTCCGTAAGAATTTGACTCTGTTGCTCGAAGCTATGGACCGAATCGCTAACGGAGAAGAGATTATTATTAACGTAGATACCAAAGATTTCATTTCTATGGTTGATAGTGTTAATGCTTTACGTAGAGGTGATTTGGACAAAGTTAAGCATGAGACAGTTCTCCCTTACACTTCTTGGGAAGAATTTGTAGAGTGTGCAGAATCAGATCCTGATGCAAAACGACTTTTAAACATTGTTGTTTCTGGTAAAGCTAATAATATTGCATACACTTTACGTATGCACCGTAACTCTCCAACGGCTAAAGTTACTTTAACTACAGCCCACAAATCAAAAGGTTTGGAATGGGATCAGGTTATTGTTGCAAATGACTTTCCTTCTAATTATGATAAGAAGGGTGAGTGGGTAGGTCTTGAAGAATCAGAACGAAATCTTCTGTATGTTGCACATACACGTTGTATTAAATGTCTACAATGGAACCGGACTGTTCAAGAGATTCTAGACATGCATCGTTTAGGTAAGAGCACGGCTCCTGTATCTGAAGAAGATAAGCTTATAGCTGCCCTTGCTCGTAAGATTAATCAAATCAGAGAGGATCGTTAAATGGCGGGGTATCACATAACAGACATTAAGAAACAACCTTATGGCAGCATAGAAAAGATTAAAGAGGAAGTAGAAGAACTTTTTGATGCTGTTGAACAGGATTGCAAAATAATGCAACTTGTTGAATTATCAGATATTATAGGTGCTGTTGAGGGAGTTTTAGAACAACAGTTTCCAGATATGACTTTACAAGATTTAATCATTATGTCCAGCATTACTAAACGCGCTTTCCGCACAGGAGGAAGATCATGAACGTAGCTGTTATTGCTCAAGCTATTGATTACTATGGGCGATTTGCGGAGATGTTGGAAGTCCCTTATCTTGTAGATGCGGATATCCTTGCATATACATTACCAGAAGGTAAAGAGGATCGCCCCTTGGGGCATCCTAATGGTAAGTTCTACGTAGCCAGTGCAGAGCAGTCTTTCCTCCAGATGGAGAAAGATGGGTTTGAATTTTCAACAGATCATCCTTATATGGCTCTAACACCTTGCTACCGAACAGAAGAAGAGTTGGATGATGCTCATTTTAACATTTTCTTAAAGTTGGAAATTATTGAGTTTTATCCAGGAGCGTCCGTCAAAGAATATGCCGAAACTATGCGCTATTTCTTTTGGACGTATTACAAAGTTCAAACTCAAATCATAGAGACAGATATTGGTCTTGACGTGGAAGATATGTATGGGTTAGAATTAGGTTCGTTTGGGATGAGAACTTCTCCACAAGGTCATCCATATTTATACGCCACTGGTATCGCAGAGCCTAGGGCATCTATTGCAATAAAACGAGGAGGGTTATTATGAATGTATATGCACATAAGCAAGATTTGGTAACAGCGGCAAACAATCGGGGCTTGTTCGATAGGCTTTGCAAAGCTATTGAGATTGCATATGGTTGGACTAAAGAGACAGATCCTAAACTTACAGGACAATATGCTCTTTTACACGGTTGCACAAATTTTCCATACATCTGTCACACAGTCGGGACCGATGAATTTTCTGGAGAGCCGACAGTAGGAGATAATGAACTACGTTTTACAGGAGATGCAATGCTAGATTTAATTTTTAAGAAAACTAAAATGCTAAAAATTGAAGATGTTTACACAGACACTAGTAACCTTTCTGAAGAAGAAATTGGAGAAATGATTACTACTTTCAATAATACAACAGGGAAGAGTTTTTGGACTAAAAGCGATGCTTCCCGTCTTAAACAAGTAGACCCTGCCATTCCAGAAGACGGTAAGAAGTATCGAAAAGTTATCTTTTACGATAAAATGGCAGGTCTGGATGCTCTACATCTTGAGTGTGGAAGCCTTGTGCCTCCGGCTGTCAGAGAACATGAATTTGCAGTTGAGGTTGAAGCACAGGAGTTTAAAGATATGTTTTATACTAAGCATGTAAGAAAAGTGGAAGATGTGGAACAACAAAAAGAGACTTTTGAACCAGAAGACACAGAGCCTACCTATATTCCTAATACAGGTGTTCAACCTTGTGAGGACTTTGTTCAAGTCCGTTACAAAAATGGTGTTTTAGAAGTATGCAAAGCCAACCATTTCGAATGGGAGAAATACGACAGTGAATGGCAGATTGAAGAATATTTTGTTCTCCCAAGAACAGCAAAATACCAAGCCCACATCGGAGGTAGACGCCCTTGTGATGGTCCTGTTAATGTTCTTTTTCGAAATGGGGACCAAGGCAAAGGTTTGGCAGAGACGTTTTATTGGAGCCACTCTGGAGATGGATCAGACATTGTAGGTTATATTAAACTTAACCCGTCTCCACGTTACCGCAAGCGTCGTCAGAAGCCGCCAGTAGGTAAGAAGAGTGTCGTTCGTGTCCTCTACACTACACAACAGACCTACACATTTAAAAATGTGGTAGACGTGCAAGTGACTGAGGAGCGAGTTTATATCCAATATGATCGTGAAGTTACAGAGGGTATCAAAGAATCGGTTACTACCGAAATTGAAAATAAGCTTGTTATGGCGATCATTGTGGAAGAAAGTAAAGTAGAGAACGGTAAAGCCTACACTGTTCGTGATAGCTTCTTGCGTAACATTGATGGAACTTGGGATTATAATGGACACGATGGGACCGCTGTAAAGAACGGTAAGATCATGGGAAGACAATTCCTCTCCAAACGATAAAACTTAAAGGCGCACTTTGCGCCTTTTTTGATTTTCCTCAAAGCTTTTTTCGGTTGGAAGAGGTAGAATAATAGTTCTACTCACAAAATAAGGATTAATAATGAAAGATTTGTACCAAGATGTTTTTTCTTTTTTAGATCGCACTTCAGAAACATACACTAGAGAGAATGCAAACAAACCTTCCCACCTCGTTAACACGCATAGGGATCTCTTGGCGGGGATTTTAAGCAAACATATGGCAATGACACAGATACTGCCAAAAAACTTGTCAGAGTGGCATACAGAAGGTTTTGGACATATTCACGACTTGGATTATCTACTCTCTCCTCTTACAAACTGTTGTCTTGTTAATTATCAAGATATGTTAGAGAATGGTTTTAAGATCGGAGCCGCACAGATAGAAAAACCAAAATCTATTGGAGTAGCTACCACAGTGCTAACTCAAATCATCCAAGCTGTTGCCTCCAGTCAGTATGGAGGTCAGACGTGTGCGCACATTGATAAAGGTCTTAGTCCTTATGTTGAAGCTAGTTTCCTTAAAAACATGGAGATAACTAAACGTCGCTACGGTTGTTATGCAAGGAAAGAAGCCCTAGAAATGACCGAACAAGATGTATATGATGCTATGCAAACTCTCTTGTATCAGGTTAATACTTTAATGAGTGTAAATGGACAATCTCCTTTTATTACAATCAGTATGGGTCTGGATACCTCTGTTTTTGGCAGAATGATCACAGCTAACTATCTTAAAGTGCATAGTAACGGTCTAGGCAAAGATCATGTAACACCTGTATTCCCTAAAGTTATTTTCTTTTTACAAGAAGGTGTTAACATGAAACCTAGTGATCCTAATTATGACCTTAAGCAACAAGCTTTGGCATGTTGTGCTGATCGCATTTATCCAGATTTTATTTCTGTTCCTTTGAACAAAGAAGTTACGGGATCAGTAGATGGTACTGTTACGAGTATGGGTTGTCGTTCCTTTTTGTCGTACTATGCCACCGAACAAGGAGAAAAATACGATGGACGATTCTACCTTGGAGTAGTTTCTATCAACTTACCTCTGATCGCTGCGGAAGCGAGAAGTAAAGGAGAATCTTTCACCGATCTTCTTAATAAACATATGGAGATAGCCTACGATGCTCACATGCTACGTGTAAACCGTATCAGACATACCAAAGCATCTGAAAACCCTATTCTTTTCATGGAAGGGGCTTTAGCGCGTTTAAATGCCAACGATGAAATTGGTGTTTTGTTTGAAGGTGGTTATGCTTCTATTAGTATTGGTTATGTAGGTCTTGCCGAAGCTTTGGAAATCCTTTATCCAGAAGAAAAAGATAAAAAGGAACTTGGTAAAAACATTCTGCAACATATGAAAGATGTGTGTGCTGTGTTTAAAGAACGATCTAATTTGGCGTTTAGTCTCTATGGAACTCCAGCAGAATCTTTGTGCTATAAGTTTGCAACAGCTTTAAATGAAAAATACCCAGGTTTGGTAGAAAGAGACTATCTTACTAACTCTTTTCATCAACCTGTGTGGTTGGTAACAAATCCTTTTGAAAAATGGGATTATGAAGCAGGTTTTGCACAGATTAGTAATGGTGGTAACATAAGTTATGTCGAAACACCAAACTTAAAGAATAACTTAGAAGCTTTGGAGACTTTAGTAGACTACGCTTATGAACATATTCACTATTTTGGTATTAATCAGCCCGTGGATCAATGCTTTAAGTGTGGTTTTCATGGAGAATTTAAGGCAACGGCTAAAGGGTTTGAGTGTCCTGATTGTGGCAACCATGAAGAAGAAACTATTTCTGTAGTTAGACGTGTATCAGGGTATCTTTCTGCCCCTAATTCACGGCCTTATAACAAAGGTAAAATGCAGGAAGTTTTGCAAAGGGAGAAACATTTTTGAATTTTGCAGGATACGAACCTGTAGATCTTATTAATGGTGAGGGAGTTAGGTGCTCCCTCTGGGTTAGTGGTTGTAGCCACGGTTGTCGTGGCTGTTTTAACCAAAAAGCCTGGTCTTATTCTTATGGGAAACCGTTTACTGACGAAAATGTAGAGCAAGTTTTAAAAGATTTGTCAAGACCATTTGTAAAAGGTTTAACAATTTTAGGAGGAGAACCATTAGATCCGCAGAATATTCACAATGTTAAAAGCCTTATAGAAAAGGTTAGAGACGTTTATGGGTCAAGCAAAGATATAATGGTGTATACAGGATATACTTTTGAGGAAGTGCCTTTGTATATTAAAAATCTTGTTGACATTATTGTAGACGGAAAGTACGAAATAAACAATCCAACTACAAAACCTTTCAGAGGGTCAGATAATCAAAGATTATGGACCAAAACGGCAAGTGGTTGGCAATCAGATTAACTTAGGAGGTTTCATGGTTACATATTTTGCTGTAGGAGATAGAGTAGGGACGGCAGGAGAACTGTTGAAGAACAGTGATCGGGACGTTAAGGAGATTCTTGCAACCCTTGTGGATATTTTACAAAGAAAAGAGTTGCTTTCTGATCGAGATGTTGCTAAATTACTTGATATCGGAGGAGATGAACTTCAAAGACTTCCATTTTAAGTGAGGAGATAAGTAATGCAACATAGTGTAGTAGTCAACATGCCGAACAGCGGGGATAAATCTTTTGGTGTCCCTGCTAAAAAAGTGTGGAAAGCCCATTTTCATCTTACTTTATCTAACGTTAGTTCTGAAGAGTTGATGAAAGCAGCTAAGATTATTGGTGCCAAATGCACAACAATTGATTTACATCGGGATACAAAGTCTCAACGTGATCGTATGTTAACAAAGTATCAAAGCGATCTCGACACTACTTTAATGTTGCAGTGTGTAGAAAAACTTGAGAATGCAGGTTTCAATGTTGTTCGTTACAAACTGGAACGAATGTTTAAACATGTTGCCTGTGTTCTTTTCATGGATCTAAGTAAAGAAAATTATGGAGAAGTTCACATTAAGACTTCAGCAAGTGATCCCGAAGTAGAAACAAACTTCTTCCGTATTTCTTCTAATGCTGAAGAAATTGATTACCGATTTTATAATGCTCGCTTATATTCCGCAGAAGATAAGTTGCGTTTCAATGAAGCGTATGATATGCTCTTGAACAGTGGGATACAGATAAAAGGCTACCACATAGAACAAGTTGTGGTAGACAGTAACTTAAATCTTGATGCGTGGTGGGCCTAATATGACAATAAAACATATCTCTTTTGATGTATGGAACACTCTTATTTCTGCCAATCAAAACTATGCAGATGCACGTACGCACACTATTGCGACATATGGTAGAATGTCTGAACGTGCCGCAAAAGAAGCATATAAAGATGCCAAAGAAATTATGGATAATGCTGCACTAAATGGGTGTGCAGAAGGTGTAGCATATGCATGGAATATGTTGGGAAGAAAAATAGGTTTAACCCCTGTAGAATCTGCACAAATGCGTTTTGAGTGTGAACAATGGTTTCTTAAATTTCCTCCACATATTGCTTTAGATTTGCCAGTTTGTTTGCTATACTTATCTGGTAAATATGATCTTAGTATTAAAAGCAATACTAATTTTATATCTGGGGATATTTTGCGTCGTGCTTGTATGTTCGATAGTTGGAATTGTTTTGAATTTATGCATTTTTCAGACGAACATTTGTTGTGTAAACCAGATCCTAGATTCTTTGTTAGGACCGCCACATATTCAAGCATTCCTTTGAAGGCTGAAGAGATTTTACATGTTGGGGACAGCGAAGAATTTGATGGTAAATGTGTTGACATAGGGATTAACTTCTGTCATATTAAGAACCCTAACGACTTACTAGAGAAACTTAAAAGAGGAGAAATTGTAAATGCGTAATCAAACTCAAATTTTTGCAAATAAATTTGATGACCTGGAAACTGCTACTTTTGATATCAAAGACTATTCAAAATTGAAATTTGGTAGTAACCAGGCTGCGCGTCGTATGGGTAAAGAATTGGCACTTCAGTTTTTTGCTCAAGTGGCAATGAAACATATTGGGGAACAATTTGTTATCATTCCTTCTCCTTACAACCATGTGCATAATGCTGCAACAATGATGACAGATCATTTTATTAATTACTTTAATATGTTGCAATCACAATATGATCAAGGTCGTTCAGCAGAACTGGATATTATTCATCGTAAAGTTAGCTATATCAACGATTATGGTTTCTTGGATAAAGCTAGTCGTAAGAAACTTATTGATGGGGATACATTCTACTGCAACAAAGAATTCTGGGGTGATAAGAAGCTTGTGTTTATTGATGATGTAAATATCACTGGAACTCATGAAGACAAACTGATTGAGATCCTTGATGAAAATCAAGTTAAAAATGATGTTTACTTCTTGTATTTTGCAAAATATGAAGGTAATCAAGCAGATACCGAAGCTAAACTGAATTTTAATTATATTAATACACCAGAAGCGTTTGTTAAAATGATTAATGAAGAACGTGATGCACAGTGTCTTGTTCGTCCTATTAAGTATCTTATGGGCCAAAATCACGAAGACTTCAAAATCATTCTTAGCCAATTGCCACACTACTATGTAGAGCAACTTTTCTTCGGATGTTTGGGAGAAGGTTACAACCGAATTTCAAAGTATGCTGAAAACTTTGAATTCTTGGATCGTTACACAAAACAACACATTCTGTAATAAGGATCTAAAAATGTTTAAAATGAAGACAGGCAATCTTATTGATGCCGCTAAAGCAGGTGAAGTGACTGTTATTGCTCATTGTTGTAATTGTATGTGTAATATGGGGGCAGGTATT
>JAEZZU010000036.1 GCA_023418355.1 Pseudomonadota bacterium
GGCCTCATTGTAGAATCTGGCGGTTTTGCGGACATAACCAGACCCACAATATGAAGTTGCTCGCCTCTTTGATGACGGCTGCCGCGCTGGCAGCACCCGTTTTCCCGGCAATTGCTGCGGGTGAAACTCCCGCCAAGGTTGACCTCGTTCAGGGACAAGCCAGCTATGAGGCTGTCTGCGCAGCATGTCACGGAGTGGATGGCAATTCGCAGATTGTCGTCAATCCTAAATTGGCACAACAACACCCAGAGTATTTGCTCAAGCAATTGCACGACTTCAAGGACGACAAGCGTGCGGACCCTGTGATGAAGGGCTTTGCGATGATGTTGTCCGAAGAGGAAATGCACAACATCACCGGCTGGCTGGCTCAGCAAAAGGCACAGCCTGGTTATGCCACGGACAAGGATCTGGTGCAGCTGGGCGAGCGCATCTACCGTGGTGGTATTCCAGACCGCAAGATTGCCGCCTGCGCCAGCTGCCACAGCCCCAACGGTGCGGGCATGCCTGCCCAGTACCCCCGTCTGGCGGGCCAGCATGCCGACTACACCGTCAAGCAGCTGAACACTTTCCGCGATGGTGGTCGTGCCAACAGCGTACAGATGCGTGATGTGGCTGCCAAGATGACCGATCGCGAGATCAAGGCCGTCTCTGACTACATCGCAGGCTTGCGCTAAATCAAGCGGATGGCTTGTTAAACGGGAACTTGCCGCACACAACGACTCACATTCAGGGCGGGACCATCGTGTACGATGGCCCCGCCTTTTGCTATCCGGGTTCTGGTGTTTTCTTCCATGTCTGATTCTTCTACTGGCCAGCCTGCCCAGCACGACCGCGCACAGCATGTGCGTGCAGTCATGGAGCTGCTGGCATCCATGCGCTTTGCGATTGCCTTGCTCACTGTCATCTGTATCGCTTCGGTGATCGGCACAGTGCTCAAGCAGCATGAACCTGCAGCCAACTACGTCAACCAGTTTGGCCCCTTCTGGGCAGAGCTGTTTCTGGCGCTCAAGCTCAATGCTGTCTACAGCGCCTGGTGGTTTCTGCTGATCCTGGCGTTTCTGGTGGTCAGCACCAGCCTGTGCCTGCTGCGCCATACGCCCAAGTACCTGACGGATCTGCGCAACTACAAGGAAAACATCCGCGTACAAAGCCTGCAGGCCTTTCACCACAAGGCGCAGGCGGAACTGAACGAAGCACCAGAGGCGGCCGCACACCGCATGGGCGGCGTGCTGGCGCGCAGTGGCTGGAAGGTCAAGCTGCAGGAGCGTGCGCTGCCCGAAGGCAAGGGCTACATGCTCGCGGCCAAGGCAGGTTCGGCCAACAAGCTCGGCTATATCGCGGCGCACACTGCCATTGTGCTGATCTGTATTGGTGGCCTGCTCGATGGCGACATGGTCGTGCGTGCCCAGATGTGGTTTGGCGGCAAGACGCCCTACACCGGTGCAGGACGCATTTCGGACGTGCCCGAGCAGCACCGCCTGTCCCTGCGCAACCCCACCTTCCGCGGCAATCTGATGGTGGCAGAAGGCACACAGGCCGATACCGCCATCCTGAGTCAGTCCGATGGCGTGCTGCTGCAGCCTTTGCCTTTCTCCGTGGAGCTCAAGAAGTTCATCGTTGAGTACTATGACACTGGCATGCCCAAGCTGTTTGCCAGCGACGTGATCATTCACGACCACGAAACCGGCGAGCAGGTGGAGCAGCGCATTGAGGTCAACCATCCCGCCAGCTACAAGGGCATGGAGATCTACCAGTCCAGCTTTGACGATGGCGGCTCGCGCGTGAAGCTGCAGGCCGTGCCGTTTACGCTGGGTGGCGAGGGCTTTGAGGTGGATGGCCATATCGGCACCAGCACCCAGCTGCTGCGTGCAGGATCGAACAAGCCAGAAGACGCGCTGACGCTGGAATTTACCGAGCTGCGCACCATCAACGTGGAGAACTTTGGCGCACAGAAAAAAGCCGGCGATACGGCCGTTGACGTGCGCAAGGTGGACCTGCGCAACTCCATCGAGTCGCGCCTGGGTGGTGGGCACAAGACCACGACCGGCAAGGATCTGCGCAACATCGGCCCCAGCATTGGCTACAAGCTGCGTGACGCTTCAGGGCAGGCACGTGAATACCAGAACTACATGAGCCCCGTGGACTTTGGCGATGGTGGCGCCGTCTTCCTGCTGGGTGTGCGCGAGACACCGGCAGAGGCTTTCCGCTACCTGCGTCTGCCTGCCGACGAGCAGGGCAGCATGCAGGGTTTCATGCGCCTGCGCGCAGCGTTGATGGACCCTGCCATGCGTGAAGAAGCCGTGCGCCGCTATGCCAAGCAGGCCGTGCCGGAAGACCGCGAAGACCTGCGCGATGCGCTGGCCCAGTCGGCCTTGCGTGTGGCGAATCTGTTTGCTGGCACCACGCTGGCCGCCACCGGCGGCAAGCCCGATGGTGGCCTGCAGGCCGTGGCGCAGTTCCTGGAAGCCAATGTGCCCGAAGCCGAGCGTGAACGCGCCAGCGAAGTGCTGCTGCGCATTCTCAATGGCGTGCTGTTTGACCTGGCGCAGCTCAGCCGCGAAAAAGCTGGTATGCCTGCCATGGAGCCCGGCCCACAGACCCTGGCCTTCATGACGCAGGCTGTCTTTGCGCTCAGCGATGCGCAGTTCTATCCCGCACCCATGGCCTTCATGCTCGACGACTTCACCCAGGTACAGGCCAGCGTGTTCCAGGTGGCACGTGCACCGGGCAAGAATATCGTCTACCTGGGCTGTCTGTTCCTGATTCTTGGCGTGTTTGCCATGCTGTATGTACGTGACCGCCGCCTGTGGATCTGGGTGGCTCCGCAAGGGCAGGGCAGTCATGCGACCATGGCCTTGTCCAGCAACCGCAAGATCATGGATACGGACCGCGAATTTGACAATCTGGCTAGTAAATTGCTAGCAGCATCTGCTGATCAGCAAACCCCGACGGAGCATTCTGTATGAGTAGTGCAACTACTTCCACCATCACCTTGAATGAAGGCTTTCTGGCACGCCGCAACTGGCTGGACTGGCTGTTTGCTGTGCTGGTGATTGTTGGCGGTGGTTTTGCCTTCCAGCAATATGGCCACGCCATGGACGGCTATGAAAAAGCCATCCTGCTGGGCACCGTGCCCTGTGCCATCTGGCTGGGCTGGTTCTGGCAGCCCCTGCAAAAGCTGATGCTGGCCGTGGCCGGTCTTTCGCTGCTGGCCATCTGGCTCTACCACGGGCCAGACGGCGTGGCGCAGATTGACCGCTCGGAGACGGTGTTTGGCCTCAAGTACTTTCTGTCCAGCCAGTCCGCCATTCTGTGGATGAGCATGCTGTGCTTCATGGCTACGGCGTTTTACTGGGTGGGGTTGTTTGCCAAGGGCGAGCGTGACACCTTCAGCAAGATCGGTTCGCGCATCGTCTGGGTGGCGGTGACGCTGGCGCTGGTAGGCACCATGGTGCGCTGGTATGAGAGCTATCTGCTGGGGCCAGACATTGGCCACATTCCCGTGAGCAATCTGTACGAGGTGTTTGTGATGTTCATCTGGATGACATCGCTCTTCTACCTCTACTACGAAGCGCAGTACAAGACCCGCGCTCTGGGTGGCTTTGTGATGCTGGTGGTCAGCGCCGCCGTGGGCTTTTTGCTGTGGTACACCGTGGTACGTGAGGCGCATGAAATCCAGCCATTGGTGCCTGCGCTGCAAAGCTGGTGGATGAAGCTGCACGTGCCAGCGAACTTCATCGGCTACGGCACTTTTGCGCTGGCGGCCATGGTGGCCTTTGCCTACCTGATCAAGCAGCAGGCCCAGGAGACCCGCTGGTACAAGCTGGCACCCCTGTGGGTGCTGGGTGTGGCCCTGTGCTTTGAGCCGCTGGCTTTCCGCCAGAGCCAGGAAACGGGTGGCAGCTACTGGCTGGTGTACTTTGGCATTTCTGCGCTGATCGTGGCGGGCATTTTGGCCGCGCGCAAGCAGATTGCCTCGCGCATGCCTTCGTTTGAAGTGCTGGATGACGTGATGTACAAGGCCATTGCCGTGGGCTTTGCCTTCTTCACCATTGCCACCGTGCTCGGCGCGCTGTGGGCAGCAGAAGCCTGGGGTGGCTACTGGAGCTGGGACCCCAAGGAAACCTGGGCACTGATCGTCTGGCTGAACTACGCAGCCTGGCTGCACATGCGCCTGATGAAGGGCCTGCGCGGCACGGTATCGGCCTGGTGGGCGCTGGTGGGGCTGGCCATCACCACCTTTGCCTTCCTGGGCGTGAACATGTTCCTGTCAGGCCTGCACAGCTATGGTGAGCTGTAAGCCCTGCGCAGCAGCGTAGGCGCAAAAAAAGGAGCATCGCAGTGATGCTCCTTTTTTTATGTGCGACTGGGCCGCCGCTTACCGGCGATCGCCCAGTGCACGCTGGATCTTCTGGTCGGTCTTGTACTGGCTCAGCGCATAGACGGCCCAGATGGCGGCAGGCACCCAGCCAATCAGCGTGATCTGCAGAATCAGGCACAGCAGCCCGGCAAAGGGGCGACCAATGGTGAAAAACACGGAAAACGGCAGGAGCAGAGCAAGCAGTAGGCGCATGGCAATAGAGGCAAAAGGGTTCAGACAATCCGCATGCGTGCCACCGTGCGCGGGTGGGGCATGAGCATGCAGGCAAGTATCGCCGCTGCGGCCGTTTTGTGCAGACCATGGCTTGCATGGACCGGGCAGCAGGGCATACTTTGCGGGTCTGATGATTGATGTGACAAGGAGCCAGCAAGACATGAGCAGCTTTCAACTAACCAGCCCCGACATTCCCGCCAACGGCAGCATCGCCCCTGTGTTCGAGTCCGACATGTTCGGCTGCGGAGGCGCCAACCAGTCGCCCGTGCTGCAGTGGAGTGGTGCGCCCGAAGGCATCAAAAGCTTTGCCGTGACCGTGTACGACCCCGATGCACCCACGGGCTCGGGCTGGTGGCACTGGATGGTGATCAACATCCCCGCCAGCGTGACCGAACTCAAGGCCAATGCTGGCGACAAGAGCGGTGCTAACCTGCCCGCTGGTGCGCGCCAGATGCGCAATGACTATGGCATCTACGCCTGGGGCGGCATGTGCCCGCCACCCGGTGACAAGCCCCATCGCTACATCTTCACCGTGCATGCGCTGTCGGTGGACAAGCTCGACATTCCGGAAGATGCGACCACCGCAGTGGGCGGCTTCATGATCAACGCCAACACCCTTGCCAAGGCATCGTTCACCTCGACTTACGCACGCGCAGCGTAAAGATCTTTTCAAAAACAGAAGCGGCTAGCGCTGAACTTGCAAGGATTTCAGATAGTTTTGTATCTGAAATCCAGCAAATTCAAGCGCTAGCCGCTTTGTTTTTTAGAGCGTGTTGATCGCTTTTAGTGCGTGTTCATACCCAGAAACTGCCGCAGTTCCGGTGTCTTGGGATTGCCAAACAGCGCTTCCGGTGGCCCCATCTCATGCACCTTGCCCTGGTGCATGAAGACCACCTGGTCGCTCACCTTGCGTGCAAAGTTCATTTCATGCGTGACCATGACCAGCGTCATGCCCTGTTCGGCCAGACTTTCCACCACGCTGAGCACCTCGCCGACGAGTTCGGGGTCCAGCGCCGAGGTCACTTCATCACACAGCAGAATTTCCGGGTCCATGGCCAGCGCACGCGCAATGGCCACGCGCTGCTGCTGCCCGCCCGAGAGCTGGTCGGGCATGGCGTCAAACTTTTCGGCCAGACCCACGCGGGCCAGCAGGCGCTCGGCATTGTTGCGTGCCACGTCCTTGGGCTGATCCATGACCAGCGTGGGTGCCAGCATCACATTGCGGCCGACCGACAGGTGCGGGAACAGGTTGAAGCTCTGGAAGATCATGCCCACGTTCTTGCGCAGCTCGCGCATGGCCTGCGGGTTGTCGGCCTGCAGCGGCTGGCCGTGCACGGTGAGCTGGCCTTCCTGAAAGACTTCCAGCCCGTTGATGCAGCGCAGCAGCGTGCTCTTGCCGGAGCCACTCTTGCCGATGATGGAGACCACCTCGCCGCGCTGGATCTGCAGGTCCACGCCCTTGAGCACTTCATTGCTGCCGTAGCGTTTGCGCAGACCACGGATATCGACCAGTGGCAGGATGGGGAGAGAGGAAACAGGTGCAGTCATAGGTCTCAGATTCAGGAACGTTGGGGGCGCAGGCGGCGTTCGAGTCGCTGGCTCCACAGCGACAGCGGAAAGCACAGGGCAAAGTACAGACCGGCGACACAGCCGTAGACCAGGAAAGGCTCAAAGGTGGCGTTGGCAATCAGCTGGCCGGCCTTGGTGATCTCGATAAAGCCAATCACGCTGGTCAGGGCTGTGCCCTTGATGATCTGCACCACAAAGCCTGCGGTGGGTGCAATGCCCAGGCGCATGGCCTGCGGCAGGATGACGTGGCGCAGCTGTTCGGTAAAGCTCATGGCCAGGCTGGCCGAGGCTTCCCACTGGCCCTTGGGCACGGCTTCCACGCAGCCGCGCCAGATGTCGCTGAGATAGGCAGCGGAGTACAGCGACATGCACACGCTGGCAGCCAGCAGGGGCGAGGTGTCAATGCCGATCAGCGCCAGGCCGAAGTAGGTCAGAAAGATCTGCATCAGCAGCGGCGTGCCCTGAAAGATCTGCACATACAGGCTCACGCAGCGCTGTGCGCCGGGCAGCTTGGACAGGCGCAGCACCAGCAGGCCCAGCCCCAGCAGTGCGCCACAGACAAAGGCGATGACGGACAGGGCTACCGTCCAGCGCAGGGCCAGCAGCAGTTGGTAGGCAATGTCCCAGAAGGTGAATTCAACCATGGTCTCTCTCCGGGTCAGGCACGGCGGCGGCCAAAGATAAAGCGGGGGCCGATCCACACCAGCAGCTGGCGCAGCAGCACGGCCAGCATCAGGTAGATCAGCGTCACGACGATGTAGCTCTCAAAGCTGCGGAAGGTGCGGCTGGAGATCAGATTGGCGGCGTAGGAAATCTCTTCGGTCGAGATCTGGCTGCACACAGCAGAGCCCAGCATCACGATGATCATCTGGCCGGTCAGCGCAGGCCAGACACGGCCCAGCGAAGGGGGCAGAACCACGCGGGTAAAGGTCTGCCAGCGGTTCAGGGCCAGGCTCATGGCGGCTTCGAGCTGGCCGCGTGGCGTGGCTTCAATGCCGGCGCGGATCTGCTCGCAGGCATAGGCGCCGAGGTTCAGCGTCATGGCCAGAATGCTGGCGGTCTCCGGCGACAGGCGCACACCCATGGTGGGCAGGCCGAAGAACAGGAAAAACAGCTGGATGATGAAGGGGGTGTTGCGAAACACCTCCACATAGGTCGCGACCAGCGTGCGCACTGCAAGCCCGGAGTGCAGGCGTGCCCAGGCGCAGGCAATGCCTAGCAGCACGCCCATGGGCAGAGCGAAGGCGGTCAGAACAATGGTGAGCAGCAGCCCTTTGAGCAGCATTGGCCAGTTGGCCAGCACTGGTAAGAAATCCATGATCATGGGCAACTCTTGCAAAAACAGAATCCGGAAAACGGTGTGGGCCTTGCACCCACTGGTGCACAGGTCAAAGTGGCCTGTGCATCCAAGCTCGCTGGTGTGTCACCCCTGATGCGGCAGCGTATTCAGGGGGCACAGGGCAGCGATCAGTCAGGCAGGTTGCCAGCGCCGCGACCCAGCCACTTCTGCGAATAGGCTTCAATGGTTCCGTCGGTCTTGGCGGTGCGCAGGATCTCGTTGACCTTGTCCAGCAGCGCGGTTTCACCCTTGCGCACGCCGATGTAGTTGGGCGAGTCCTTGATCAGTAGCTTGTATTCGGCCTGCACCTTGGGGTTCTTCTGGAGAGCAGCAGCGGCCACGGCAGCGCCCACGGCCACGAACTGGGTCTGCTGGCTCATGAAGGCGGCCATGGTGGAGTTGTCGTCTTCAAAGCGCTGGATCTTCAGCGTCTTGGGGGCCAGCTCCTGCAGGGCATCGTCCTGGATGGTGCCGCGGGTCACGGCCAGGGTCTTGCCGCTCAGGTCATCAAAGCTCTTGATGGCGATGTCCTTGGGGCCGAACACGGCCTGGAAGAAAGGCGCATAGGCCACGGTGAAGTCGATCACCTTGGCGCGTTCTTCGTTCTTGCCCAGTGCGGAGACGATCAGGTCAATCTTCTTGGCCTGCAGGTAGGGAATGCGGTTGGGGGTGCTCACGGGCACGAACTCGGCCTTTACGCCCAGCTTGTCGGCAATCAGCTGCGCCACGGCCACGTCCATGCCGGTGGGCTTGAAGTCAGGACCCATGTAGCCATACGGTGGGTAGTCGGTAGGAATGCCCAGTGCGATGGACTTCTTGTCCAAGATGTTCTGCAGCGACTTGTCTTCCTGGGCATAGGCACCGGAAGCAACGGTCAGGGCAGTCACAGCAACAGCGCTGGCGGCAAAAAGGCGGCGGGTCAGGGACATGTTGAACACTCCGTGGAACAAAAAGTTGCAGATGGAGTGCTCTGAGCACAGACCGTGCCAGCTTTTTGAAATCTGAGTTTCAGCATTACTGTCGTGCGGTTTCAGCAGTCAGATGCAGGCTGGGGCTTTGTATACAGAAACGGTTGCAAGCCTTTGATTCACAAGGTGGCTCAGGCTGCGTGCAAACAGGCATTGCTTTTGCATGGCAGGTGTTGAACATGAAACCAAAGTGCCAGTATTTCAAGAAATTGGCACAAAAGTTTCAGAAGTTGGTGCAAACCGTCTCCATGTTGGTGCGGTGCACCACGTTGGAGACACAAGGCCTTTTGTATGACGCACACCGCTACTGCCACCACGCTGGAATCACGCATACGCCATGTCTATGGCGCGCTCTCGGAAGCTGAACGCAAGATTGCCGATGTGGTGCTGGCCCGCCAGCGCGAGCTGCTGGGCTACTCGGCCACGGAGCTGGCCCATCTGGCAGGCACGTCCAAGTCCAGCGCCGCGCGTTTTTTCCGCAGCCTGGGCTATGCCGGGTATGACGAGTTTCGCCATGCCCTGCGCCAGGCTCAGGAGCAGCAGTCACCACTGGCACGCATGCAGGGCAAGCGCAGCCGCGACAGTTTGGCCCAGCAGTTTCAGGCGCATCTGCAGCTCGATGCCGCACGCCTGAATGAATGGGCCGACGCCGTGCCGCAAGCGCAGCTCGACGCCGCGCTGGCCCTGCTGCGCAAGGCACGCAAGGTCTGGGTGGTGGGCTACCGCCACAGCCACCTGACGGCGTTCTATGCGCAGTCGCTGCTGGCCCAGGTGCGGCCCGAGGTATTCACGCTCAACGACGCTGCCGGGCGCGAGGCCGATCTGCTGGCCTGCGCCAGCGACAAGGACGTGGTGCTGGCGGTGGACTTTCGCCGCCGCAGCACGCGCTTGCCCCAGGTGCTGGCGGCCGCACGCACCGTGGGTGCGCAGACCATGGTGCTGACGGACGCGCCCGTGTCCGCACTGGCCATGCAGGCGCAGGTGGTGCTGCGCTGCGGTGCCAGCAGCCCGCAGGGGCTGTTTGATTCCTATGTCTGCGGCGTCAGCCTGGTGAATTTTCTGGCTGCCACATTGGCGCAGCAGTTGCGCAACGCCACGCAGGACCGGCTGGCACGCATCGAACGTCTGCATGTGGCCTTGAACGATCTGGAACCGCAGCTGTGACGGCTGCTGCGGACTTTACGAACCCTCTTTTTCCCCGAAAGCCTGTATGACTGCTTCCGTACTCCCCCCTCTGTCCGTTGAATGCCTGGCCAACCCCAAGGCCAACCGCATGACCCCCTATGGCGCACGCCGCAGTGAAATTCTGGGCGCCGATGCGCTGGCACTGGCGCAGCGTGAACTTTCCCAATGGCAGGGCTACGCCGTCACCCCGCTGCACAGCCTGCCCGCACTGGCACAGGCGATGGGCGTGGCCAGCGTGCACTACAAGGACGAAGGCAGCCGCTTTGGTCTGGGCAGCTTCAAGGCACTCGGCGGTGCCTATGCCGTGGCGCGCCTGCTGAGCCGTGAGTTGGGCGCCAAGCTGGGCCGCACGCTGAGCACGCAGGACCTGCTCACGCCCGAGCTGCGCGCGCTGTGCGCGGACATCACCGTGACCTGCGCGACCGATGGCAACCACGGCCGCTCCGTCGCCTGGGGTGCGCAGCTGTTTGGCTGCCAGTGTGTGATCTATATCCACGCCACCGTGAGCGAAGGCCGCAAGGACGCGATTGCCCAATACGGCGCACAGGTGGTGCGTACTGCTGGCAACTATGACGATGCCGTGCGCCAGGCCGATCTGGATGCCAAGCAGCATGGCCGTTTTGTGATTTCCGACACGTCGTATCCCGGCTATATGGATGTGCCGCGCGACGTGATGCAGGGCTACCAGCTCATGGTGGAAGAAGCTGCGCAGCAGCTGCCCGAGTGCCCCACGCATATCTTTGTGCAGGCCGGGGTCGGTGGGCTGGCAGCAGCTGTCTGCGGCTACTTCTGGGAGCGCGATGCGGGTGACCGCCCCATCTACGTGGTGGTGGAGCCGGACAAGGCCGACTGCCTCACGCAAAGCGCCAAGGCGGGCGAGCTGACAGCGGTAACGGGCGATATCGACACGCTGATGGCCGGTCTGGCCTGCGGCGAGGTGTCACATCTGGCCTGGGAAATTCTGGAAAAGGGCACGGACGCCTTCTGCGTGATCCCCGACGAAGCCGCCGTGGCCGCCATGCGCCTGATGGCCCATCCGCTGGGTAACGACCCCGTGATCGTGGCTGGTGAATCCGCTGTGGCCGGTGTGGCGGCTGCGATTGCCGCCTGCCAGAGCGATGCAGCCAAACAGACGCTGGGCCTGACTGCCGACAGCCGCATTCTGTTCTTTGGCTCCGAAGCTGCGACCGATCCCGTGCTGTACGAACAGCTGGTCGGCGAAAGTGCCGAAGCCGTGGCCGCCCGCGCCAAGGAGCGCGCATGAGCGAGCTGAAGTCTTTGCGCATTGACGGTGCACGCCTGCTGCAGCGCCTGCGGGATCTGGGCCAGTTTGGTGCACTCGAAGGGGGCGGCACCAACCGCCTGGCGCTGAGCGATGCGGACAAGGCCGCGCGCGACTGGACTGTGCAGCAAATGCGCGACCTGGGCATGGAGGTGCAGATCGATGCCGTGGGCAACGTGGTGGCCACCTATGCGGGCACCGATGCCGACGCGCTGCCCGTGATGACCGGCAGCCATATCGACACTGTGCGCACCGGCGGTCTGTACGACGGCAACTATGGCGTGATGGCCGGGCTGGAAGTGGTGGCCACGCTGCGCGATGCAGGCTTGCGCACGCGCCGCCCGATCCAGGTGGCGTTCTTCACGAACGAGGAGGGCGCACGCTTTCAGCCGGACATGCTGGGCAGCTTGGTGATGGTCGGTGGCACGCCGCTGGAGCAAGCGCTGGACATCCGAGCCGTGGACAACGGCGCCCGTCTGGGCGATGAGCTGCAGCGCATTGGCTACGCAGGCGCCACCCCCGTGGGTGCGCCCCAGGTGCACCGCTTTGTGGAACTGCACATTGAACAAGGCCCGGTGCTGGAGCAGCAGGGCATGGAGATTGGCGTGGTCGAGGGCGTGCAGGGCATCTGCTGGATGGAGCTGCACTTTCAGGGTACGAGCAACCACGCAGGCACCACGCCCATGGCGCTGCGCCATGACGCAGGCATGTGCGCCATGCGCGTGGCGGCCTTTGTGGCGGATCTGGTGCAGCGCTACGGCGGCCGCCAGCTGGGCACTGTGGGGGCGCTGCAGCTCAAGCCCAATCTGATCAATGTGATCCCCAGCGAGGCGCTGATGACCGTGGATCTGCGCAACACCGACGGCCAGCGCCTGCGCGATGCACAGGCCGAAGTGCTGGCCTTTGCGCGTGGGCTGGC
>JAEZZU010000104.1 GCA_023418355.1 Pseudomonadota bacterium
AGCCAGAAGTGGAGCATGCCCATCAGGGATTGGAAAGCTGCGCTGACACGCTTTACCATTGAGTTCGGAGACCGCATCTCTATCAACTAAAGTCCGAACCGTTTACACAAAAATTCGGACACGCCCCAGGCCACCAGAACCCCAAGCTCCTGATCAGCAATGATCAGGAGCTTTTCTGTTTTCTGCTGTTCGAAAAAGCAAAGAGCTGCAACAAAAATAAAAGCATTTAGCGCTCATCAAATAAGACTTTGCAAGTCAAATAGCTTTGAAAGCATGGATTGACAGGCGCTAGCAGCTCTTGTTTTTGAAGCTCTTGGTGCTTGTGCAGCCATCGCGGGCATGGCAAGCTCACAGTTTTGCTCCATACACCACAGAGAGGGACGCTTGGCTTCTTCCATGTCAACGGGCTTGGTGGCCCTGCACGGTAATTGCACCGAAACACTGGCCGATACGCTGATGGCGTGGATGCGCGCCCATCCGCTGCAGCCGCTGGAAACCGAAGTCGTGCTGGTGCAAAGCAATGGCACGGCCGAGTGGTTCAAGATGCGCATGGCCGAGCAGCTGGGCGTGTGCGCGGCGGCCAAGGTGGAGTTGCCCGCGCGCTTTATCTGGCGCACCTACCGGCAGATTCTGGGCAAGCATGCGGTGCCGCCATCGTCTCCGCTGGAGAAAGTGCCGCTGACCTGGCGGCTCATGCGTTTGCTGCCCGGCCTGCTGCACGAACCCGCATTTGCGCCGATTGAAAACTTCCTGCGTCCGGGGGAGCCTGAGCGCCTGCTGCAGCTGGCGGAGCGTCTGGCCGACCTGTTTGACCAGTACCAGGTCTACCGTGGTGACTGGCTCAAGGCCTGGGAAGCAGGGCGTGAGGTGCTCACCCATCCGGGCAAGCCGGACGAACCGCTGGCGGAAGGACAGCGCTGGCAGGCCCAGCTGTGGCGTGCGGTGCTGGCTGATTTGTCCGAAGACGAAAAAGCCGCTACCCGAACGGCATTGCGCGAGCTGGTCATGCAGCGCCTGCGTGAGGCCGAGCCCGGCAGTCTGGATATTCCTCGTCGCGTGGTGCTGTTTGGACTGAGCCATGTGCCGCTGGCCATGCTGAGTTTTCTGGATGTGATTGCGCGCCACACCCAGGTGGTGCTGGCCGTGCCCAATCCCTGCCGCTACCACTGGGCCGATGCGATTGACGGGCGCGAGCTGCTGCGCATGCAGCGCCGCCGCCAGCCCTTGCGCAATGGTCAGGACCTGGCTGCTGTGCCACTCGAAGCCATGCACGCACATGCCCACCCGCTGCTGGCGGCATGGGGGCGCCAGAGCCGCGACTATGTGCGCCTGCTTGACGAATACGACAACACGCTGCAGACCGCCGACCGCACGCACTGGCCGCGTGTGGATCTGTTTGATGATGCGCCGGCTGACGAAGGCAGCCTGCTGCAGCAGGTGCAGCGCAGCATTCGCGACATGCTGCCGCTGGCCGAGCACCCCAGGGCCATGCAGCCGGAGCATTGCATTGCCGCGCAGGACCAGTCCATCGTCTTTCACAGCGCGCACAGTCTGGTGCGTGAACTGGAAGTGCTGCACGACCAGCTGCTGCAGCTGCTGGCGCAGCCACCTGCGCAGGGGCAGGCGCCGCTGCAGCCGCGCGATGTGATCGTCATGCTGCCGGACATTCAGACAGCAGCACCATCGATCCGCGCCGTGTTTGGCCAGTACGGCCGCCATGACCCGCGCTACATCCCCTTTGATATTGCCGACCTGAGCGCGCGTGCCGCCAGCCCCATGGTGGTGGCGCTGCAATGGCTGCTGCGTCTGCCGCAGCAGCGCTGCCGTCTGAGCGAGCTGTGCGATCTGCTCGATGTGCCCGCCGTGGCCGCACGCTTTGGCCTGTCGGCAGAGGATGTGCCGCAGCTCACGCAGTGGATGGCGGGTGCCGGCATCCGCTGGGGCCTGAATGCCGAGCAGCGTGGCAAGCTGGGGCTGCAGGCCTGTGGTGAGCACAACAGCGCCTGGTTTGGCTTGCGGCGCATGCTGCTGGGCTATGCCAGCGGCAGCCGCAGCGTGCAGGGCGATACGGGCTGGCAGAGTGCCGCGGCATGGGGCGAGATTGAGCCCTACGACGAGGTTGGAGGGCTGGATGCCGAGCTGGCAGGCATTCTGGCTGCGGTACTCGAGCGCCTGATGCGCTGGTGGGATGAAGCGCTGGTCGATGCCGTGCCGGACGTCTGGGCGCAGCGCCTGCGCCAGCTGGCGCAGGATATGTTTGACCCACAGGATGATGTGGAGCGTGCCCTGCTCGATGGTCTGGAGAAGGCCCTCACGCGCTGGCAGGAAGCCTGTGACCAGGCGGGTTTTGTGCAGACGATTCCCTTGGCTGTGGCACAGGAAGCCTGGCTGCAGGCGCTGGAGCAGCCCTCGCTGGAGCAGCGCTTTCGCGCCGGTGGCGTGACCTTTGCTACGCCCATGCCCATGCGTGCGATTCCGTTTGAGGTGGTCTGCCTGCTGGGCATGAACGATGGCGACTATCCGCGCCGCGCCATGCGCAACGACTTTGACCTGATGCAGCAGCCCGGGCAGTACCGCCCGGGCGACCGCGCGCGCCGTGACCATGACCGCCAGCTGATGCTGGAAGCGGTGCTGTCGGCCCGCCGCGTGCTCTACATCAGCTGGGCGGGGCACCATGTGCGTGACAACAGCGAGCAGCCGCCATCGGTGCTGGTGTCACAGCTGCGTGAATACCTGGCCGCTGGCTGGCGGGGTGAGCGCAAGGACCTGCTGGCCGAGCGCACCTGGCACCACCCGCTGCAGCCGTTCAGCCGCCGTTACTTTGAGCAGGACACGCAGCTGCTGACCTATGCCAGCGAATGGCGTGCGGCCCATGCGCAGCAGAATGTGGCCGTGGTGCAGGACATGCCAGCGCTGCATATGGAGGCGCAGGAGCCGCTGACCATCGACCGCCTGCACCGCTTTGTGCGCCATCCGGCCAAGGCGTTTTTTCAGCAGCGTCTGGGCGTGTACTTTGAGGCCGATGAGGATGCTGTGGAAGATGATGAGCTGTTTCAGCTCAATGGTCTGCAGGCCTATCAGCTGGTGGAGGAGTTGCAGCAGCAGTTTGTCGCAGACTGGGAGCAAAGCCGCCATGCCAAGGCCGATGGCGACGCGGTCGCGCAGCTGCTGCAGGCACGGCTGCTGAGCATGCAGCGTGCAGGCCGCCTGCCTCTGGCCGGTGTGGGGCAGCGCGAAGTGCAGCAATTGCAGGCCACGGTGCTGCCCTGTCTGCAGGAGTGGCAGCAGCGCAGGCAGGCCTTTCCACGCGCAGTGGAGCGCATGCGTGTGCACTTCAGGCATGCGGGCGTGGTGCTGGAGGACTGGCTGGACCAGCTGTGGGCCTCAGCAGACGAGGTGGCAGGCGTGGTGCCCATGTGGCTGCAGATGGACGCACGCGATGTGCTCGACAAGGACGGCCATCTGCGTAAGGACAAGCTGCTGCGCGTGTATCTGCGCAGCCTGGTCGCCGCTGCCTGTGGGGTGGAAGTGCAAGGGGTGCTGATCGGGCGCGACACGGCCTTGCATGTGCAGCCCATGGCGCAGGCCGATGCGCAGCAGGCGCTGCGGGATGTGCTCGAACTCTGGCTGCTGGGCCAGCAGTCGCCTTTGCCACTGCCCATGAAAACGGGCATGACCATGGCCTGGGAGGATGAGGCGGCTGCAAGAGCGGCCTATGAGGGCGGCTATGCAAGCACGGGCGAATACGAAGACATGTACTGGCAGCGTCTGTATCCGGACTTTGAGCATTTGAATGCCGATGGACGCCTGCACGATCTGGCACTGGCCGTCTATGGGCCTATGGAGGCCTGGCTGCAGCAGTGTGTGGAGAACGTGGGCTGGATACACCACGCAGAACAGGGAGGGCATGCATGACGCAGCGCCACGTATTGGATGCACGCAGCTTTCCGCTGCATGGCAGCCGTTTGATTGAAGCCAGCGCGGGCACCGGCAAGACCTGGACGATTGCCGCGCTCTATGTTCGGCTGGTGCTGGGGCACGGTGGTGAGCACGCCTTTCGCAAGGCGCTGATGCCGGCGGACATTCTGGTCATGACCTTCACGCGTGCGGCCACGCGCGAGCTGTCGGACCGCATTCGCGCACGCCTGGTGCAGGCAGCGGCGTATTTCCGCGGGCAGCTGCCTGAGCAGGAGCAGGCCAGCCCCGATCCATTTTTGCTGGATCTGATGGAGGCCTATCCCGAAGTTGCGCAGCGCGAACGTGCAGCCTGGCAGCTGGCCATGGCGGCCGAGTCCATGGACGATGCCGCCATCTTCACCATTGATGCCTGGTGCCAGCGCATGCTGCGCGAACATGCATTTGACAGTGGCAATCTGTTTGACGAGGAGCTGGAGAGTGATGAATCGCAGCGCCTAATGGAAGCTGCGCAGGACTACTGGCGCCAGCAGTGCTACCCGCTGCAAGGGCAGGAGCTGACGGCAGTCCTGCAGGTGTGGAAGCACTTCGACCAGTGCTACGAGGCCCTGCGCAGCTTGCGCACTGAAGACCTGGCCAGCTTTGCGCCCACCGGGCAGAGTCTGCAGCAGCTGGTGCAGCAGGCGCAGGCCGCGCAGCAGGAATTGGTGCAGCCCTGGAAAGCAGCATTTCCGCGTTTTCGTGAATGGCTGCTGCAACAGGTGCAGGACACGCCGGATCACTGGAACGGTAATCGTTTCAGCGCCAAGCAGGTGCAGGACTGGGTACAGGCGCTGGGCGCATGGGTGGAAGCGCCCGAAGTCGCAGATTTCTGGAGTGCCAAGGAATACGCGACTGCACGCCAGAATCTGTGTGCCAGTGTGATGCCCAGTTGCCGTAAAAAAGGAGCACCGCCGCTGGATGTACCACCAGAGGCCTATGCCTTTGAGGAACTGGCTGCGCAGATGGCGCAGCAGCCCAGTCTTCGCGTGCAGATGCTGGCCCATGCCGCGGCCTATGTGCACCAGCGCATGCAGTGGCTCAAGCAGCAGGCGCGTACCTTTGGCTTTGCCGACATGCTCGAGCGCCTGGACAAGGCGCTGTCCGGCGAAAACGGCGAGGCCTTGCGCAAGCGCATCATCGAACAGTATCCGGTGGCGCTGATTGATGAGTTTCAGGACACCTCACCACTGCAGTACCGCCTGTTTGACCAGATCTACCGGACGGCTGACAACGATGATCAAAGTGCCCTGCTGCTGATTGGCGACCCCAAGCAGTCCATCTACGGCTTTCGTGGTGCCGACATCTACAGCTATCTGCGTGCGCGTGAGGCCACGGAAGGGCGCCACTATGTGCTGGACGTGAACTACCGCTCCACCGAAGCCGTGGTGCAGGCCGTCAACCGCTGGTTTGCACAGGCAGAAGCACGCCCCGGATATGGGGCCTTCATGTTCCGTGAGGCGCAGCACAAACCGCTGCCGTTTGATGCCGTGCGTGCCAAAGGCCGTGCCGAGCAGCTGCAGGTGGACGGTCAGCCCATCCCCGCCATGACTGTGGTGTGGCAGGACGCGCAGGGTGAGCCGGTGAACGCAGAGACGATGCTGAAGCAGATGTCCCGCGCCTGTGCCGAACAGATCGTGCAGTGGCTCAACGATGCCAAGGTCGGTTTCGCAGAGGATGGCAAACCGCTGCAGCGCCTGCGTCCGCGCGATATGGCTGTGCTGGTGCGCACAGGCAAACAGGCCGCCGCCGTGCGCCGCGAGCTGCAGCGCCGCCATGTGGCCTCCGTGTATCTGTCGGATCAGGAGTCTGTGTTTGCCAGCGCTGAGGCGCAGGACCTGCTGGTATGGCTGCGCGCCGTGGCTGCGCCGCGCGATGCGCGTGCCGTGCGCGCCGGGCTGGCGACACGCATCATGGGGCTTTCGCTGGAGCAGCTGGCCTGGCTGACAGCCGATGATGAAGCCTTTGATGCCAAAAGCCAGGTCGTGGCCGAACTGCACAGCGTCTGGCAGACGCAGGGCGTGTTGGCCATGCTGCGCCAGACGCTGCACCGCATGGAGCTGCCAGCGCTGTGGCTGGCGGAAACCGGCGGTGAGCGGCGGCTGACCAACTATCTGCACCTGGCGGAGCTGCTGCAAAACGCCAGTGCCACGCTGGAGGGGGAGCAGGCACTGATCCGCTGGCTGGCCATGCAGATCGAGAACCCCGGGCAGGGCAGTGACGAGCAGGTGGTGCGGCTGGAAAGCGATGAGGATCTGGTCAAGGTCGTCACCGTGCACAAGAGCAAGGGGCTGGAATATCCGGTGGTGTTTCTGCCCTTTGCGGCGGACTTTCGCGAGTATTCCGACAGTCTGGTGCGCGTGCCTCAGCCGGATGGCCGCCGCAGCGTGGATCTGCAGCCTACGCCCGAGGCCAGACAGCAGGCCGACAAGGAGCGGCTGCGCGAAGACATCCGCCTGCTGTATGTGGCTCTGACGCGGCCCCGCCATGCGATCTGGGTAGGCATCAGCGCGCTGCGCAAGGGCAACAGCGGGAAATGCGTGAACCACAAGGGCGCTTGTGGCTATCTGCTCAATGGTGGGCAGGAGGCATCCGTACAGGGCTGGCGTGATGCACTGCAGGCGCTGGCAGATGGGTGCAGTGATATTCAGGTGCAGCCTGTGCCTGCGCTGTCGTCACCCACCCTGTATCGCAGCAGCGATGCACCGCCCCCGCTGTGCGTGCCGCAGGCGTATGACGCCCAGTTCGACACGCAATGGAGCATTGCCAGCTTCACGCGCCTGGTGCGTGGCAAGAGCAGTGAGGTCACCGTGCTGCCCGTGGCGGCCATGGCACCGGCTGATGACGAGCGCACGCTGGATGTCGCCGCCGTTGGCCGTCGCCCACTTCCTGCAGCCAACGACAGCAGCGCGGTCTGGCACCGCTTTATGCGTGGCGAGTTGGTGGGGAACTTCATCCACGAGCAGCTGGAGTGGCTGGAAGGCGAGGACTTTGCCCTGGAAGCCGATGGGCAAGGCCGCCTGAGCGAACAGTTGCTGCGCCGCTGCGAACGTGCTGGCCGCACCGAGCAGGCGCAGGACACGCTGCAGTGGCTGCGCCATGTGGTGCACCACCCGCTGCCACCGCTGGACTGCAGCCTGGCGCAAATCCGCACACGCCTGCCGGAAATGGAATTCTGGCTGCCCATTGCGCAGCTGCCTGCGCGCGAGGTGGATGCCTTGTGCCGCCAGTACATCCTGCCCGACATGGAGCGCCCCACGCTGCCAGACCGCAGCCTGCACGGCATGCTGATGGGCTTTGCCGACCTGGTCTTTGTGCATGAAGGGCGCTACTGGGTGCTGGATTACAAGACCAACTATCTGGGCACAGATGGCAGTGCCTACCATGCTGCTGCCCTGCAGCAGGCCATGCTGCAGCACCGCTATGACGTGCAGGCGGCGCTGTACCTGCTGGCCCTGCACAGCCTGCTGCAAAGCCGTCTGGGCGACGCGTATGACCCGGCACAGCAGCTGGGTGGCGCGCTGTATTTCTTCCTGCGTGGCATGGACGGCCCGGCCCAGGGTGTGCATGTAGTGCCCCCCATGCTGGAGCTGCTGGACGCCCTGCAGGCATTGATCAACGAGGTGCAGGCATGAGCCGCAAACACCATCTGGATACCCATACCCTGGAACTGTTCGCGGCTGAAGCCGATGCCCCTGTGACCGCACGCAGCGTGCTGGATGTGCTGCGTCTGTGGGCCGATGCAGGCATGCTGCGGCGGCTGGATGTGGCGCTGGCCGTGTGGCTGCACGAGCAGGACCCGCAGGTGCAGCCCTGCGTGCTGGTGGCGGTGGCCATGCTGGCGCAGATGGAAGGGCGTGGTCACAGCTGCCTGCCGCTGGCCGAGCTGGTGGCAGCGCCCAACAGTGTGCTGGGCTGGGATGCCGAAGACCTGCCCCATCTGCAGGCGCTGTGGGCGCGGCTGCCCAGCGCATGTGCGCAGTGGCTGCAGGCATTGCAGGCCTGCCCGCTGGTGCGCACGGCCACCCAGGCAGACCGCGCACAGCCGCTGGTGCTGGCAGCGGTGGAGAGCGCCCAGCCACTGCTGTATCTGCGCCGCTACTGGGACTACGAACGCACGGTGGCCGCGCACATCCTGCAGCGCAGTACTGCGGCTGGCGTACAGGTGCCTGAGCAGGCCGCACGCCAGTGGCTGGATCGTTTCTTTCCCGCCGCTGCAGATGCGGGCTGCAACTGGCAGAAAGTGGCCTGTGCAGTGGCGCTGCGCGGACGTTTTTCGGTCATCACCGGCGGCCCCGGTACGGGCAAGACCTATACCGCAGCGCGTCTGCTGGCGCTGTTGTTTGCCACGGCGGCGCAGCCGGATCAGCTGCGTGTGGCACTGGCTGCGCCCACAGGCAAGGCGGCAGCGCGGCTGAAAGAGTCGATTGAATCGGCACTCAAGGGCCTGCAGCAAGTGGTGGGCGATGCGCTGGATCTGCAGGCGCTGGTCCAGCGTGTGGGCGCTGCGCGGACCCTGCACTCGCTGCTGGGCGCGCGGCCCGATACGCGGCATTGGGGCTTTCATGCCGGGCGGCCGCTGGATGTGGATGTGCTCATCGTGGATGAGGCTTCCATGGTGCATCTGGAGATGATGTCTGCCCTGCTCGATGCCCTGCCTCCACATGCACGCCTGGTGCTGCTCGGGGACAAGGACCAGCTGGCTTCGGTCGAGGCCGGTGCGGTGCTCGGCGATCTGTGCCGCGATGCACAGGCGGGGCACTATGGCGCAGCCACCGTGGACTATGTGGCCCGTGTGGCAGGTGAGCAGATTCCTGCACCATTCCACGCAGATGCCATGGTGCCCGCGCTGGCACAGCAGACCGTGATGCTGCGCGAAAGCCGCCGTTTCAGCGGGCCGATTGCGCAGCTGGCGCTGGCCGTCAATGCGGGCGATGTGGTGCGTAGCCACGAGCTGCTGGCAGCATGTGGCGTGCAGGACCCGGTCTTCATGCAGGCCGGTGGCGCAGTGCAGCGCGTGCACCAGCTGGCCTGGCAGGGGCGGGGCTCCGCCGTCGGTTACCAGCCTTTTGCGCAGGCACTGCAGCGCTGGGCGGAGCTGGAAAAGTCCGCAGATCTGGCCGCACAGCATGAGGGCTGGGTGCGCGAAGTCATCACCGCGTTTGAGCGCTTCCGCCTGCTGTGCGCGGTGCGTGAAGGTGAATGGGGTGTGGCAGGGCTGAACACTGCGGTGCAGCAGCTGCTGGCGCGGCAGGGTGTGATTCCCAAGGAGCCTGGCGAGTGGTACCGGGGCCGCCCGGTCATGGTCACGCGCAACGATGCGGCTCTGGGCGTGTTCAATGGCGATATTGGCATTGCCTTGCCCAGTGCCGCGCCGGGCCACCCCTTGCGCGTGTACTTTCTGCAGGGCGAGCAGCTGCATGCAGTCAGCGTGGCCCGTCTGGCGCATGTGGATACCGCGTTTGCCATGACGGTGCACAAAAGCCAGGGCTCGGAGTTTGAACACACGGCGCTGGTGCTCTCGGCCAAGGCTGGCTCGGTGCTGGGGCGTGAGCTGGTCTATACCGGCATCACGCGCGCGCGCAGCGCGTTTACGCTGATGGCAGAAGATGGCCGCCTGCTGGCGCAGGCCATTGGCGCACCTACACGCAGGGCCAGTGGCTTGCTGCGGTTTCTGGAAGGTGAATTGCAGGGCTGAAAATGTATAGCTGCTAGCGCTTTCTGCATAAGCCTTAGAGGCATATTTTTCTTGAAATTCAAGCAGATGCATGCCAGGCATGCAGTGGCGCGGTGGCTAGAATCTTTGCCATGTTGTTCCTGCTGATCACCACGCATCTGCGCCGCACCAGTCAGCTGGTGCTGGCGGCATGGCTGTGCGTGTGCATGGTCAGCGTCTGGGCACCCTTGGCGCGCGCCCAGATCAGCCAGCAGCATGCGGTGCATCTGTGCTCGGGTGAGCTGGCACCGCCTGATGCGCCCAACCCGCTGGCCGATGCCGGGCAGGACATGGCTCTGCACCATGTGCTGGACTGCCCGCTGTGTCTGCCGGTGCTCGCACCTCCGCCACCGCAGGTGCACACCGCACGCGTGCCGGTGCCTGCTGCGCAGCCCCAGGCTTTGCAGCCCGCAGTGCACATTCCATGGCGCGTGGCGCTGCCGCCCGTGCGTGCCCCACCTTCCAAGACATGGATGTTCTCCTGAACCGCGCATGCCATCTGGCATGCGCCTGGTATTGACTTTTTTACCCTGTGATTGCCATGTCTTTGACTCGCAAAATTTTCTCGACCGCTGCGCTGTTCGCAGCGCTTTCCACCGGTGTGGCCATGGCCCATCCTGATGCCGCCCATGTGCAGGCAGAAGGCGCCTGGGCACGCGCTTCCGTGCCCGGGCAGCAGGCCACAGGTGCCTTCATGCGTCTGACGGCGCAGGAGCCTTTGGTGCTGGTGGGGGTGGAAACGCCCGCCGCTGCCGCAGGCGAAATCCATGAAATGAAGATGGAAGGTGATGTGATGCGCATGCGCGCCATCGACAGCCTGCCACTGCCCGAGGGTCAGACCGTGGAGCTCAAGCCCGGTGGCTACCACCTGATGTTCCAGCAGCTGAAAGCTCCGTTGCAGGAAGGCACTCAAGTGCCAGTGACGCTGATCTTCAAGGACAGCAAGGGTGAGGCCTCGCGCCTGCACCTGGAACTGCCCGTGCAGCGCATGGCGCCCAAGGCTGCGGCCCATGGACATGGCATGGAGCATGGCCACGGTCACCATCCTGGGCATTAAGTGAAGCTGCTGTGCGCGTGACAGCGCGCAGCAGCCGCTGCGTTAAGCTAGTCACCAGCCAGCCCGGGTACACCGCTGTGCCCGGGCTTTTTTTGTATTGCACGCAATGAGTGACGGCTATGAGTGATTCCTCCACATTCGGTTTTGGCAAGTTCATTCCGGGCTTTGAGTTCTTGCAGAGCCTGGGCAAGGTCGGGCAGAGCGCTGCGGCGCAGCCACCGTTCTCGAACTGGGTGGCGCCAACGCTGAGTATTGAAGAAATCAACAAGCGCATTGAAGAGCTCAAGGCTGTGCAGTTCTGGCTGGAACAGAACAGCAAGGCGCTGGCTGCAACCGTGCAGGCGCTGGAAGTGCAGAAGATGACGCTGTCTGCCCTGCAGGGCATGAATGTGAACCTCAGCGAAATGGCCAAGGGCTTTCCTTTTGCGACAGCCGCTGCCGCAGCAGGGCAGGACTTGTCAGACTGGCCCATGTCAGCGGCTGCCAAGTCGCCAGCGCCTGATGCGGCAGCACCTCAGCCTGCTGCTGAAAGTACAGCGCAGCAGGAACAGCAGGCACCACAGGAATCGGCACAGGAGCAGTCCACACAGGCAGCAGGCATGGCAGCTGCCATGCAGTGGTGGGGTGCACTGACACAGCAGTTCCAGCAGATTGCCCAGCAGGCCATGCAGGACCCTGCACAGCAGCAGGCGGTGCTCAAGGCCACACAGATGTCCACGGACTTTGCACGCACGGCGGTCAAGACAGCCAGTGACATGGTGCGCCAGGCGGTAGCGCAGACACAGGCCGCCGCAGGCTCCGCGAGTGTTGCCAAGGCGGGCAGCCAGACCACGGCATCAGACAGGGCCAAGCCCCCAGCGAAGCCTGCGAAGGCAACGCGCACTACCCAGCGTGCAGCCACGCCCAAGGCTGCGCATGCTGCGGCAAAGACCAAGAAGGCGGTCAAGACTGCAGCAGCGGCCAAGCGCAGCAGCCCCGCCAAAAAAACCAGCGCTCGCAAGTAAGGCTGATGCCCTGCAGGGCAAAGCAAGCGTTCTGACAATTTGCCCATGGCAGCCATGCACCACACACCGTCTTCGCAGTTCGCACTGCTGCGCCAGCAGCGTTTTGGCCCCTTCTTTGCCACGCAGCTGCTGGGGGCTGCCAACGACAATCTGTTCAAGTTTGCGCTGACGGTGCTGGTCACCTACCAGCTGCAGGTGGCATGGCTGCCGGCATCGATTGCAGGGCTGGTAATCGGGGCCTTGTTCATTCTGCCTTTTGTGCTGCTCTCAGCCACCGCAGGGCAGCTGGCCGACCGCATGGACAAGGCCGTGCTCATGCGGCGGGTGAAGGATTGCGAAATCGCCATCATGACCACGGCGCTGCTGGGCTTCTGGCTGCAGTGGCCGGCGCTGCTCATGCTGTGTCTGGTAGGCATGGGCGTGCATTCCACGTTTTTCGGCCCTGCCAAGTTTGCCTATCTGCCGCAGGTGCTCCAGCGGTCGGAACTGACGGGAGGCAATGGCATGGTGGAGATGGGCACCTTTGTGGCCATTTTGCTGGGCAATGTGGTCGGTGGTCTCCTGATCGCCACGCCAGAAGTGGGGCGCTGGCATGTGGCGCTGACCTGTCTGCTGCTGGCCATGCTGGGGCGCTGGGCTGCGCAGGGCATACCCCGGCAGGCCGCACCTGCCCATGCAGCGCCGCTGGGCTGGAATCCGTGGCGCGAAACGGCTGCCAATTTGCGTCTGGCACGCACCGATGGCCGGGTGTTCCGGGCGCTGCTGGGCATCAGCTGGATGTGGTTTTTTGGAGCTGTGTTCCTCGCGGAATTTCCGGTACTGGCCAAGGAAGTGCTACAGGGCAATGAGCATGTGGCCGCCTGCCTGCTGGTGGTGTTTTCGCTGGGTGTGGGTACCGGGGCATTGCTGTGCGAGACCTTGTCGCGCGGCCGCATAGAGCCCGGTCTGGTACCACTGGGCGCCCTGGGGATGACGCTGTGTGCCGTGGATTTCTGGTGGTCGCTGGCGCATCTGCCACGCGCGGCACAGATGCTGGATCTGTGGAGTTTTGTGCAGGCTCCACAGCGCTGGCGTGTGCTGCTGGATCTGTTTGGTCTGGCGCTGTCGGCAGGCATTTACAGCGTGCCGCTCTATGCCATGATTCAGCAGCGCAGCCCGGTGACGCACCGTGCACGCATCATTGCTGCCAACAATATTCTCAATGCCCTCTTCATGGTGGCTTCGGCACTGATGGCTGGCGGCTTGCTGGCGTTGGGCTTGAGCGTGCCGCAGCTGTTTCTGTGCATGGGGCTGGCCAATGCGGTGGCTCTGGTGCTGATGTGCTGGCGTGAGCCGCAGTATGTGCGCCGCTGCAGGTACTGGCTGTTGCGTAGCCTGCGGGCTGGCCATTCCAAACCGACATAATGGACAGGTTCCGTTGAACGAGGGAGTGCGCACATGAGCAAGTCTTTGCGATGGTCGGAAGTCTGGTTTCGTCGAGGTCTGTGGCTGGTTGCCGTGGTGTTTGCCAGCTTTCTGATTGGTCTGGGATCTACGGTAGTGGGCGATCTGCCACAGGTCGAGCATCGGCTGACGCTGGACGACTTTATCGATGCGCAGCAGGCGCAACCCTTGCGCAATGAACTGGCTGCGCAGGACAAGGCGCGCGACGAGGCCATCGAAGCGCGTGACCAGGCGCAGCTGCAGTGGGAGAAGGCCCGTGGCGACACCCAGGTGGCACGCGAAAACTTCATGGCCTGGATTGCGACACGTTCGGCCACGCAGCGCAGCGAGCAGGACCCTGAAGTGATGGCGCGCAACCAGCAGCTGGAACAGCTGCGACAGGCAGAGCGCAAGGCACAACAGGCCTTGCAGGAGCAGGAGCAGACTTTGCTGAATCTGCGCCAGCAGCAGGCACGCACGCATCAGGCCCTGAACGCTCTGGAGAACGATGCACGAGAAGCTTTGCACAGCGCCTGGCGTGCCCAGGAACTGCGCGTATTTTTCTACCGCCTTGCTCTGACGCTGCCGCTGTTGCTGCTGGCGGGCTGGCTGTTCGTCAAAAAGCGCAAGAGCACGTGGTGGCCTTTCGTCTGGGGCTTTATCTTTTTTGCGCTGTTTGTCTTCTTTGTGGAGCTGGTGCCGTATCTGCCCAGCTACGGCGGCTATGTGCGCTATGCCGTGGGCATTGCGATGACGGTGCTGGTGGGGCGCTGGGCCATTGTGGCGCTGCAGCGCTATCTGGAGCGCCAAAAGCAGGCGGAGGCCTTGCCTGCGAGCGAGCGCCGCGTGAGCAAGACGTATGACGCCGTGCTGGCCCATCTGGCCAAGAGCGTGTGCCCGGGCTGTGAGCGCCCCGTTGACCTCAAGGATGGCGTGACGGACTTCTGCCCCCACTGCGGGCTGAACCTGTTCCACGCCTGCCATGCCTGCGGCACGCGCAAGAGTGCTTTTTCCAAGTTCTGCTTCCACTGCGGCACGCATGCGCACAACCACAGTCTGCCGGGGGACGACAAACAGGCCTGAATCCGATCTGCGGCGGGTGGACGGCTCTGCCGCCGCGCAGAAAAAAGCCGCTGTGTGCATCACTGGCACACAGCGGCTCGGGATTGGCGTGGACCAAGGCCTGGTATCCGTGAAGTGGCTGAGCCCTGCTTCACACCAATTTCTTCATCGGCCCACGGTGTGTATGGTGCGCAGGCCTTGTGACAGGCGTGTGTCAGATCAGGAGCTGAATGATCAGCGCATTCACAATGTCCACAAAGAAACCGCACACCAGTGGAACGACGATAAACGCACGGTGCGCTGCGCCATGCCGGTGGGCCACGGCGGTCATATTGGCCACCGCAGTGGCGGTGGAGCCCAGGGCAATACCGCCAAAGCCTGCGCTGATGACCGCAGCCTCATAGTCACGCCCCATGCAGCGAAAGACCACGAACAGCGCAAACGCGATGGTCATGAGCACCTGCAGTACCAGCACCGTCATCACAAAGCCCATCACACCCTGCAGCGCCCACAGCTGCAGCCCCATGAGGGCCATGGTCAGGAACATGCCGAGGCTGATGTCTGAAACCATGCTCAGCCCCTGACGCATGCTGTTCCAGTGAAACAGCCCCAGCTTGCGGCGCTTGCGCGAGAGCATCCATTGGCCCAGCGTATTGCGCAGCACAATGCCGCCCATCAGACAGCCCACAAACATGGGCAGCTGCAGTCCTACTTCATGGAACAGTGGGGTGATGATGCCGCCGATCATGAGCGCCATGTTCAGCCACAGCCAGGCGCGCAGCACGCCAAAGTAGTCCAGCGTCACCGTCATCTGCTGGGCGGGAACACCCACATCCAGAGGGCGTGCACCGCTGCCATGGATGGCGTGGCGTCGCATCAGATAGCTGGCGATGGGGCCGCCAATGGCACAGGCGGCAATCATGCCGACCATATTGCTGGCCATGCCCAGCTCCACCGCATTGTGGATGCCGAGTTTTTCGACAAAGGTAGGCCCCCAGGCCAGGGTGGTGCCCACGCCACCGGTCAGCGAGATGGAGCCCGTCATCAGGCCCGCACGGGCGTCCAGCCCGAACAGTTCGGCCACGCCCATGCCCAGCAGGTTCTGCAGCAGGATAAAGCCCGTGGCCAGTGCCAGCAGAATCACCAGCGGTTTGCCGCCCTGCTTGAGGGTGAGCAGATCGGAGCGCAGACCAATGGCGGCAAAGAAGTACAGCAGCAGTGTGTCACGCACATTCAGATCGAACTCGATCTTGCTGCCCGTGGTGTAGTAGATCAGTCCGACGACCAAGGCGCAGGCAAAGCCGCCCACCACGGGTTCGGGGATGCTGTAGCGGCGCACAACGCCCCAGTACTCGGCAATTTTCTGCCCCGCAAAAAACAGCAGAATGGCCAAGGTAAAGCTCTGGAATGCAGGAATGCTGATGGTCTCTGGCAAGGTCACGGCGTACGGGTTCGAGTTGTAACAGGAAGCAAAGCCCGCGATTGTGCATGAGCGAAGCTGCAAGGCTTGTGCTGTATCAGGAGACGTGCACCCTCTTCGCCGCGGGAGGCCTTAGAAGCCGGGTGCGGCAGGCCCATCCGTTAAACTGGCCGTTTCCCCAAGAACCCCAGAACATGTAGGAGGTGCTTCCGTGAGGAGCGGCACCTTCAGGTCTTTTCTCTGTGTGAGCGCTTCATGTCTTTTGCCCCCCTTTTGAACGACACCTTCCTGCGTGCCTGCCGTCGTCAGGCGACCGACTACACCCCGCTGTGGCTGATGCGTCAGGCAGGCCGTTATCTGCCGGAGTACAAGGCCACGCGCGCCAAGGCGGGCAGTTTCATGGGGCTGGCCACCAATGTGGACTACGCCACCGAAGTGACGCTGCAGCCGCTGGAGCGTTTTCCGCTGGATGCGGCCATCCTGTTCAGCGACATCCTCACCGTGCCCGATGCCATGGGCTTGGGCCTGTCGTTTGCGGAAGGCGAAGGCCCCCGTTTTGCCAAGGTGGTGCGCGACGAAGCCGCGGTGGCCGAACTGGCTGTGCCTGACATGGACAAGCTGCGCTATGTGTTTGATGCCGTCACCAGCATCCGCAAGGCGCTCAACGGCCGCGTGCCGCTGATCGGTTTTTCCGGCAGCCCCTGGACACTGGCCTGCTACATGGTCGAAGGCAAGGGCAGCGATGACTATCGACTCGTCAAGAGCCTGATGTACAGCCGCCCTGATCTGATGCACCGCATCCTGGCCGTGAACGCCGACAGCGTGGCCGCCTATCTGAACGCACAGATCGACGCGGGCGCACAGGCTGTGATGATTTTTGACAGCTGGGGTGGTGTGATGGCCGATGGCATGTTCCAGCAGTTCAGCCTGGCCTATACCCAGCGCGTGCTGGCCCAGCTCAAGCGCACGGGCGAGGATGGTACCGATGTGCCGCGCATCGTGTTCACCAAGGGTGGCGGCATCTGGCTGGATGACATGAAGGGCATCGACTGCGAAGTGCTGGGCCTGGACTGGACGGCTAACCTGGGCAAGGCACGCGCCATGGTTGGCGGTGAAGTGGGCGGCCCCGGCAAGGCATTGCAGGGCAATATCGACCCCAATGTGCTGTTTGCCCCTCCCGAGCAGATTGCCGTGCAGGTGCGCGCCGTGCTCGACAGCTTTGGCAAGCCCCATACAGACCGCGCCACCACAGGCCCCACCCATATCTTTAACCTGGGCCACGGTATCAGCCAGCACACGCCTCCCGAGCATGTGGCAGTGCTGGTCGAGACTGTGCATAACTACTCTCGTCAACTGCGTCTGTCGGCTTGACAAACGGCGCCTGCGAGGAGTGACTGCCGTAGGCGTGCGCCTACGGCGGATTGCCAGCAAGGGCGCTTCAAAATTCACGGAAAAGCGGGCAAAAAGTTGCAAATTGACGTCTATCTACGGGATTTTACTTATCGATTGCTGCCTTGCTTCGGTGCATTGGGGTGCCACTTATGCACAACTTTGAGCAAGCGGGGCGGCGGTTTGATAGGGGCGAAGCTGATAGCGCGGAACGAACTTTTTTCGTGATAAGTATTTGTTTTTGTTCTGAAATTTTCTTCATGAGAATGTCATGAAGAAAATGCGCTGCATTTGAGCTTGCTTAAGGCAGCAGGGGGTGAATGACAATCCCCACAAAGTTATCCACAGAAACTGGGGTTTCCCACACACCATCTCCCGATGCAGGTTTTGTCTGACATTTCGGCGGCATCCCATGTAGTAAGTGTCGCGCTCCACACGCCCATTCACAGCGGTGTCGGACATCTGTTGAGCTATTTGCACAGCCAGCCCTTGCCTGCCGGAACGCTGGTGCGTGTACCACTGGGGGCTCGGCATCTGCTGGGGGTGGTCTGGGAGGATGCACAGCAGCAGCCCTTGCCCGAGCATGCAACGCTGCGCCCTGTGGAGGCAGTGATGGAAGGCCTGCCGCCCCTGGATGCCCATTGGCAGCGGCTGGTGAGCTTTGCGGCGCACTACTACCAGCGCAGCATTGGTGAGATCGCCACGATGGGGCTGCCATCAGCATTGCGTGACATGACGGCGGAGCAGCTGGCCAAACGCCTGCAGCCGCCCAAGCCAAGGAAGTTGTCGAAAAAAGCAGCAGCCGCGAATGTACAGCCTGTGGATAACTTGGAGGCGACAGCGCCAGCTGTGCAAAACCTGATAGCGCTCAGCGCAGAGCAGCAAAGCGTTTACGGGCAAATTGAGCAAAATTCTGGCCCTTTCCTGCTGTACGGCAGCACGGGCAGTGGCAAGACCGAGGTCTATATGCGTGTGGTGCAGCAGGCGCTGCAGGCGGACCCGCAGGCACAGGCGCTGGTCATGGTGCCGGAAATCAATCTCACGCCCCAGCTGCAGCAGCGCTTTGAACAGCGCTTTGTGCCCATGTTCGGCCCACAGGCGGTGGTCAGCATGCACAGTGGCATGACGGATGTGCAGCGGCTCAAGAGCTGGCTGGCTGCACATACCGGCCAGGCGCGCATTGTGCTGGGCACGCGCATGTCAGTGTTTGCCAGCCTGCCGGGGCTGAAAGTCATCGTGGTGGATGAAGAGCACGACCCCAGCTACAAGCAGCAGGAAGGGGCGCGCTACTCCGCACGCGATCTGGCCATCTGGCGCGGGCACCACAGTGGGGCCAAGGTGATTCTGGGCAGTGCCACCCCGTCGCTGGAGAGCTGGCATGCCAGTGATCCTGCAGTGGGGCGCTACCTGCGTCTGCACATGCCCAGCCGCATAGGGGCGGGTGAGCTACCCCGTGTGCGCATGGTGGACATGACGCAGCAGCCCCGGAAAACCGTGTTTTCGCAGCCCCTGCTGGCTGCCATTACTGAGCGTATTGAGCGTGGCGAACAAAGCCTGATTCTGCTGAACCGCCGGGGTTTTGCTCCCGTGCTGTTCTGTGCGGACTGCAACTGGAAAAGCGACTGCCCACATTGCAGTGCGCACCAGGTGTTCCACAAGGGCGACCGTACGCTGCGCTGCCACCACTGTGGGGACACACGCCGGGTGCCGCACGCCTGCCCGGAGTGCGGCAATCCGGACATCCTGCCCATGGGCAAAGGCACGGAGCAGCTGGAGGAGGAGCTGGAGCGTCTGCTGCGCAATGTGCAGCGGCCCGATGGCCGTCCGGCACGTGTGGCACGCATTGACGCCGACACCACCAGGCTCAAGGGGGCGCTCGAAGAACAGCTGGCTCTGGTACACAGCGGCGAGGTCGATGTGCTGGTTGGCACGCAGATGATTGCCAAGGGCCATGACTTTCGGCGCATCACGCTGGTGGCAGCGGTGCAGCCCGATGGAGCGCTGTTTTCCAGCGACTTTCGTGCGGCGGAGCGCCTGTTCTGCCTGCTCATGCAGGCCGCAGGACGTGCCGGGCGCGATGCCGACTATGTGCGCGCCCATGACAGCCAGCCGGAGATGTGGGTGCAGAGTTTTGAACCCCAGCACAGCGTGTATGCCGCGCTGCGCAAGTACGACTATCCGGCTTTTGCTGCGCTGCAGCTGCGCGAGCGCCAGGAAGCGGGCATGCCGCCCTTTGCGTTTCAGGCGCTGGTGCGTGCCGATGCCAAAACGCAGGAAGAGGCCCAGGCTTTTCTGCGTGCCGCCACAGAGGCTGCGCACCAGGGGCAGCTGCCGCATCTGGACGATGTGTTCATCTATCCCCCCATTCCCATGGCCGTGCAGCGTGTGGCCAATGTGGAACGTGCGCAGATGCTGATCGAGGCGAGTGACCGCCGCGCACTGCAAAGATTTTTGCATGCCTGGCAGCCTTGGCTGCACTGGGTCCGCAGCCAGCCCGCACACAAGCGGCTGGTGCGCTGGCTGGTGGATGTGGATCCGCTGTCGCTCTGAAAAGCGCTTTTCAGTGCTCGGTTCGATGAATAAGCATCAAAATGGCCTCCAGGGCTTATGCAGCAAGCGCTGGAAGCTATGGTTTTAGCTTTGTAGCAGCGGCTTGAGCGGCCCTTGCTGGATGTGGCACTGGTGCTGTGCCAGCAGTGTGCCAAAGGCTTCGGAGCGCAGATAGGCAAATTCCACGGGGCGCTGCGTGCCAATCGCATCGCCCACCACTTCTTCCGTCGCAGGGTGGCACATCAGCAGACTGCCGGGCTGCAGCTGCGCCAGCCACTGCGCCATCTGCGCGCCATAGGCTTCGGGCGTGGGTGCATCAAAGCCATAGACGCCGCCAAAGCCATGGTTCACCAGCACGCCAGCCTTGCGCAGCGCACGTGTGGTCTGCCAGCCGCCCAGCAACGCAATGATGCTGGCCTTGGGGCTGCGCCAGAGCGTGCCGACGGGGGCAGTAGAGCGCACCCAGGGCATCTGCTCCGGTGCGTAGCGGCGCTGCATGACTTCGAGCATGGCGTCACAAAAACCGGGCAGCTGGTGCACATGCTGGTGGCCGTCGATGAAGTCTGGCGCTGTACCAAGGACTGCCTCAAAGGCGTCGAGCTGCTGCTCCCACATGGTGCGTATCTGCGGTGCACTCCAGTGGCCGGTATAGGCCTGGCGGATCACGGTGCCCAGAGGCTGGGCAGGTACGGCACCGCCATAGCTTTCCGTCAGGCTGAAGTGCAGGCCCACGGACAGACGCGGGTGCAGGTCTTTGAGGCGGGGCGCAGCTTCTGGCCAGCGGGGGGCATTGGTCATGCAGCTGGTGGCCGAAAGGCGGCCTGCCAGGCACAGCTGCTCCACAGCCGCATCCACGGCCGGGTGCAGGCCAAAGTCGTCAGCACACAGAATAAAGGCGCGGGTGGAGGTGGTCATGGCATCAGCGGGCCGCCTTGAAGGCCCAGAACTTACTCAGAACAAATGTCCCAGCGGCCACCAGCACCAGGACCAGCGCCAGGCTGGCCAGGTAATTCCAGGGCAGCCAGCGCAGGGCGGCGGCGTACAGCAGCTCGTTGGCGACAAAGGAGCCGCAGGCCACAGTAAAAAAACGTGCCACAGTGGCCCAGCCACGCGCCTGCGCCTGTGCAAAGGTCAGGGCGGCATGGCCGTTGTAGCTCACGATAAAAGCCACCAGAAAGCCCAGCACATTGGCCCACAGCGGGGGCATGCCCGTGAGTGCGACCACGATGGCTACGACCAGCAGATGGGTGGCTGCCGCGCTGCCGCCCACCAGACCAAACTGCACCAGCTGCGGCAGCTGCCGCAGACGCATCAGCAAGGCATTCATGGCTGCTCTCGCAGGGGGCTGGCGTCTTCGTCGCGTGCAATCAGGTAGGTGGGCCGTTGCTTGACTTCGTCATAGATGCGGCCGATGTATTCGCCCAGAATGCCAATTGACATCAGCTGCACGCCGGAGAACAGCATGATGCCCGCTGCCAGCGTGGGCCAGCCTGCCAGGTCTGCGCCAAAGAGCAGGGTGTCCAGCGTGATCCACAGGCCATAGGCCAGAGCGAGCAGAGCCACCGCACCACCAATCACGCTCCACACGCGCAGCGGCAGCGTGGTGAAGGAGGTCAGCCCCAGCAGCGCCAGTGCGCCCAGGCGGCGCAGGTTGAAACTGGACTGGCCAGCGGCACGATCCTTGGGTACGAAAGGCAGGGCCGCAGTCTTGAAGCCCACCCAGGCGTACAGCCCCTTCATGAAGCGGTTGCGCTCGGGCAGCGCCTTGAGAGCATCGACCACCTTGCGGTCCATCCAGCGGAAGTCGCCCGCATTGGGGGGCACTTTGACACCGTTGCCGGAATTCATCAGGGTGTAGAACAGGTTGGTGCCCAGACGCTTGGCGCCGCTTTCTGCACCGCGGTCGGCAATCACGCCATAAATCATTTCATAGCCGCTGTGCCACAGGGCGTGCATCTCGGGCAGCATTTCCAGCGGGTGCTGGAAGTCCGCATCAATCAGCACCACGGCATTGCCACGCGCATGGTCAATGCCTGCAGACAGCGCCGCTTCCTTGCCAAAGTTGCGTGACAGCGCCAGATAGCGCACGGGCAGGCCCTGTTCGACGAGCTGCATGGCGACATCGTGCGTGGCGTCACGGCTGCCATCGTTGACGATGATGATTTCAAAGTCCGCGGTCAGCGCCTGTACGGTCGGGATCAAGGCCTGTATGAAATCGCCCAGATTGTCTTGTTCGTTGTAGGCAGGTACCACGCAGCTCAGCTGCAGGGCAGGGCGGGGTATGGCCCCGAATGGGGCTGCGGGAGCAAATTCAGCATCCGTGCTGGTAGTGGTGGTCATTGCACTTCCTTGGAAGCAGTAGAGGCAGCAGGTACGTCAAACACGGCGTAGAGGAAAGGCACAGGCTTGGGAAAGCGCCAGCCGCTGCGTTCCACGGTCAGCACCTGGGGCGCAGCAGAGAGTCCCTGTGCGGCCAGCCACTGTGTGGCCTCTTGGGTGCATGCGGTGCTGGGGACCTCCGGATTGGCCGTGACTGGACCGAGCGGACACAGCAGCAAGCCATGCTTGCTGCGCCAGTCCCCCAGTCCTGCCAGCTGTGCAGGGAAGCTGTCAGGCATGTTCGGCACGGTCTGCAGGCCGGGCATGGCATAGAAGGCCAGCAGGGCGTTTTCAGCCCAGTCGCCCCCCACCCAGGCCAGCTGCTGCTGGGGGTGTTGTTCCTGCCACTGCTTCAGAATCTGCTGGGCGGCATCTTCGCTGGGGCGGTAGTAGCCCAGATCACTTTTCTGGGCATTGACGATGGCCACCACGATACCCAGCACGGCCACCAGCGCCACCACGGGCCACCATGCCTTGCGCAGCCGGGCAATGGCCTGAGCCGTGACGGAGGGCGCCAGCGCATGCAGATTGCGCAGCCACAGCAGGGCAAACGCATAGCCGATGGGGATGGCCCATGGAGTAGACAGCTCCGCCACGCCCAGCATGCCGCACAGCAGGGTCAGCAGCCAAGGTGTCAGCGCCAGCCAGTACAGCACGTCGTCCTTGCCCTGGGGCATCCAGCTGCGCCACAGGAAACTGCCCAGGGTACGCAGACAGCTTTGCTGCTGCGCACGTGCAGCAAAGCAGGCATACACCGTACAGACCGCCAGCCAGGCGGGCAGCCAGTAGAACAAAGGTGAAAAGGTAAAGCGCAGTACATAGCGCCAGACCACATCGCCGCCGCCCTGGTCCATGGCATAGCCAATCGGTGCCCAGTCGTGGCCCGCCATCCACACCACATGGGGCATGAGCGCCAGTGCAAACACCAGCAGTGCCAGATAGGGGCGTGGGGTCAGCAGCCACTGGCGGCCATCACGGTGCAGGAAGATGGGCAGCAGAAAACCCGCCAGAAACACGCCGCTGTAGTACTTGCTCAGCATGCAGGCTGCTGCCACGATGCCCAGCCATGTGCTGAACCACACGCCACGCCAGCCTTTTTCCTGCCAGCTGGCCAGCAGCAGGGCCGCCGCCCAGGGCCAGAGCGACAGCAGCTGGCTGTTGGCATTGAATTTGCCGGCCAGCGAGGTATAGGGAAAGCTCCACAGCAGCAGCAAGGCGCCCCAGTGCGCCAGTCCGCCCAGGCCCAGTCTGCGTCCCAGACTGACGACGCCCCAGAGGCCCACGGCGACATTGGTATAGGACAGCAGCCGGTACGCCCAGTCCGTATTGGGAAACACCGCAAACCAGGTTCCTACCACCCATGCAAAAAATGGTGGATGCTTGTGTGTGCCCCAGAGGAAGGGTTGTGACCACGCATAGTTCTCCAGCATGTCGTGGTAGCTGTCGAGATTGCCTCCCGAGATCCAGGACGAGCATGCCCAGACCACGCAGGCAATGGCAATCAGCCATGCAGTCTGTCGACCACTGGGTGGCGGAAATGTGCTGGGGGAAGGGGAGTGGGTATGCATGTCAATCCTGTGCGGAGGGATTGACTATTGTAAAGATCGAGGCTTTGCCCCGTCGCTCTAGGCGGCAAGCCGGACAGCGGCAGAAAACGTCACAAATGCCAGCGTCGTACTCACCAGAATAATGCGTGCTACGCGGCCGCCATGGGCACCAAAACGCTCGGTCAGCAAAGACACATTGCTGGCGCTGGGCAGCGCCGCTACCAGCACCAGTGCGGTGGTGGTCATGGAGGACAGCGGCAGCCCCATGTGCACGGCACCCTGACAGGCCAGCCACATCAGCGCGGGATGCAGCAGCAGCTTGGCCAGTGCAATGGGTACGTAGTGGCGCGGGGCGACGTATTCATGCTGGTTCATCTGTGAGCGCGCCAGCACGGCCCCAATGGTGAACAGGGCCACGGGCGATGCAGCACCTGCGAGCATGGCCACCGTCTTATCAACAGGACCAGGCAACTCAAACGCCATGGCCGAGGCACAGGCGCCGAGGATGATGGACCAGGGCATGGGGTTGGTGAACACCCCCTTGAGCGCATTGCGCAGCGCTTGCATGACGCCGCCTTCACCCTGGCCGAGGCGCGACAGCGCAATGCACAGCGAGCTGGTGATCACCATGTCTATGGCCATGGTCAGAATCACCGGGCCAGCGCTGCTGTCGCCGAGCAGCGCCACCAGCAGCGGCACGCCCATGAAGCCGGAGTTGGGAAAGGCTGCGACCAGTGCGCCAAAAGCTGCGTCATTCCAGCCCCAGCGTGTGTGGGTCAAGGCCATGGTGCCAGCCACCATGAGCAGGCCGCACAGCAGGTAGACGCCAGCGGCAACGGGGTCAATCAGCTGTGCAATCGGGGTCTGGGCGCCAAAGCGGTACAGCATGCAGGGCAGCGCAAAGTACAGCACAAAGGTGTTCAGGCCGGGAATGGCCGCCAATGGCAGTACCCCCCGGCGCGTGGCGACAAAGCCGCACAGCACCAGGGCAAAAAAGGGAAAAGTGACCGCAAGAATGGACAGCACGGTGCGCGATTGTGTCAGCCGCCGTGTGGCGGCATGGGCAGGGGATTTCGCGCAGGTGACAGCTGTTGCGCGGGGCACACTTGCCATTGACACGGGCATGTGGGTTGCCGGGGGCGTGGCGCAGAGGGCTTGCGTATGATTGCCCCGCGCCCGATCCGGGCGTGTGTGTTTTCACCGTCTAGAACGAATTGTCCATGTCCGCTGGTTTGAATCTCGCCCAACTCCAAGCTGTCCACTACACCGAAGGCCCATGCCTGGTGCTGGCTGGCGCAGGCTCGGGCAAAACCCGTGTGATTACGCACAAGATTGCCCGCCTGATTGAAAACGGACTGGCCCCCAAGCGCATTGCTGCCATCACCTTCACCAACAAGGCAGCCGCTGAAATGCGCGAGCGTGCCTCGGGTCTGATTGGTCGCGCTGCCAAGGACGTGATGATCTGCACCTTCCACTCGCTGGGCGTGCGCATGGTGCGCGAAGATGGCCACGTGCTGGGGCTCAAGCCCAACTTCAGCATTCTGGACGCCGACGATGTGACAGGCATCCTCAAGGACTGTGCCGGTGGCACCACCGATGTGGCCACCGCGCGCCAGTGGCAGTGGACGATTTCCAACTGGAAGAACGCCGGCTGGGACAGCCGCAAGGCGCTGGCCATGGCACAGGACGACCATGAGCGCAGCATTGCCCTGATCATGCAGCGCTATGAGGAGCGCCTGACGGCCTACCAGAGCGTGGACTTTGACGACTTGATCGGCATGCCCATGCGCTTGCTGAAACACCACCCGGAGGTGCGCGAAAAATGGCAGCGCCTGCTGGGCCATGTGCTGGTGGACGAATACCAGGACACCAATGCCACACAGTACGAACTGCTCAAGCTGCTGGTCGGTGAACGCGCGCATTTCACGGCGGTGGGTGACGATGACCAGTCCATCTACGGCTGGCGCGGCGCGACGCTGGACAACCTGAAAAAGCTGCCCGTTGATTTTCCGAATCTGAAGATCATCAAGCTGGAGCAGAACTACCGCTCCACCTCGGCCATCTTGCGCGCGGCCAACAATGTGATTGGCCCCAACCCCAAGCTGTTTCCCAAGACGCTGTTTTCGGAGCTGGGTGAGGGCGAGCCTGTGCGCATTGTCGATTGCGATACCGAAGAGCACGAAGCCGAGCGCGCCGCCATGCGTATTGCCAGCCTGCGCGCCAATATGAATCCGCAGCCCGCGTGGAAGGACTTTGCCATCCTCTACCGCGCCAACCACCAGGCCAAGCCGTTTGAAAAAGCGCTGCGCAAGCTGAATATTCCGTACAAGGTCTCAGGTGGCACTTCGTTTTTTGACCGTGCGGAAATCAAGGATCTGTGCGCCTGGTTTCGCCTGTGGATCAACAACGACGATGACCCGGCCTTCCTGCGCGCCATCACCACACCGCGCCGTGGCATTGGTCACACCACGCTGGGCAAGCTGGGCGAGTTTTCCGCGCAGCACAAGCTCAGCATGTTTGGTGCGCTGTTTTCCAACATGCTCGAAGCCGTGCTGCCCAAGAAAGCGCACGAAGGGCTGCTGGAGTTTGGCCGCTATATCAACGACCTCGAATACCGAGCCCGTCACACACTGGGCGCGGAAGCCGCGCGCACCTTCATGCTCGACTGGCTCAAAGAGATTGGCTACGAGCAGTATTTGTACGACAGCGAAGACAGCGAAACCGTGGCCGCAGCGCGCTGGACTAATGTGCTGGAGTTCTGTGACTGGATGAGCCAGCGCGCTGGCGGCCAGATTGAAGACGCTGCTGGCACCACCACGCAAACCGAAACCAAGAGCCTGCTGGAAGTGGCGCAGAACATTGCGCTGCTCTCCACCATCAGCGAGCGTGAAAAAGAGCAGGACATGGTGATTCTGTCCACGCTGCACGCCTCCAAGGGGCTGGAGTGGCCGCATGTGATGCTGGTCGGAGTGAGCGAGGGCATGCTGCCCTTCAAGCTCGACGATGACGACGGCAAACAGCAAAAGGTCAGTGACGACATTGCCGCGCGCCTGCAGGAAGAGCGCCGCCTGATGTATGTGGGCATTACCCGCGCGCAGCGCACGCTGGTCGTGAGCTGGACTAAACGCCGCAAAAAAGGCCGTGAAATGGTGCAATGCCAACCCAGCCGCTTTATCAAAGAGATGAATCTGGATGCCAGCACCGCCCGCGAAGACCCGCGCGAGAAGCTGCGCCAGCTGCGCGAACAGCTGGCACGCAAGGCGGCGGCTGCGCCAAAAATTATTTAACCCTGTCTGTCCCGAGGAAGCCTGGCATGAGAGCGCCTCTGATCCGCCGTCTGGCCTATAGCTGCAGCCTGTACGCCTTGTGCACGGCTGCTGCTTCGGCCGCAACACCGAATGAGTCTGCCACTGGGTGGCAGGCTTGCAGCACTGTGGCTGATGCACAGGAACGCCTGGCCTGTTTTGACCAGTGGGCCGCTGTGCAGCATGGCGGGGCAGCTTCTGCATCCCCGGCAGTGGCAGTCCCTGCCGCCAGTGCATTGACGGTGCCTGAGAGCCCTTCAGCCCCAGTGGCCGTGGCGACGGCTGAAGGCGCTGCCATGCAAGCACCGCGCAGTGACTGCTACAGCTCCGGCGCAAGCAGTATGCTGCAGTTCTATGAGCTGCGCCGGGATACCGACTGCGGCACCTTCAAGCTGCGCGGCTTTCAGCCCCAGTCGGTGTTGGTGACCGCTGCCAACCATGTGAACACCAGCCCCAGCAGCCCCACGCAGCCCGCCTTCCAAACGGATGACTACCAGACCAAGGAGCTGCGCATCCAGCTGTCGCTGCGCACCAAGCTGGCAGCAGGCCTGCTGACGCCCGAGGACTCTGACCGGCTGGACTCCCTGTGGGTGGGCTATACCCAGCTGTCGTTCTGGCAGATCTTCAATGGCGATGTGTCGCGCCCCTTCCGCACGACAGACCACCAGCCGGAAATCTTCTACGTCTACCCCACCGAGGCCAAGCTGCCACTGGGCTGGCGTCTGCGCTACAGCGGCATCGGACTGGTGCACCACTCCAATGGTCAGAGTGATCCACTCTCGCGCAGCTGGAACCGCGCCTATCTGATGGCGGGGGCAGAGCTCAATGATCGCTGGCAGCTGCAGCTCAAGGCCTGGCACCGCATTTCGGAGAAGCTGGAAAACGATGACAACCCCGGTATTCAGAACTACTGGGGGCGCGGCGAAGTCAAGCTGTTCTGGCAGCCGGATGCTCGCAATATCTTTGGCCTGACGGCGCGAGGCAGTCTCGGCAAGGGCTATGGCTCAGGCCGACTGGAATGGATGCGTGCGCTCGGTGGGGACAACAGCAATTTGCGACTGCATGTTCAGCTGTTCAGCGGATATGGAGAGAGCCTGATTGATTACAACTACAAGCGTACCTCGCTGTCCGTGGGTCTGAGTCTGCTGGATTTCTAGGCACACGTTTCTTTGAAAAAGATAGCTTTCAGCGCTTGCTGCACGGGCGCTGGAAGCTTTTTTTATGCCAAAAATTTAACAAAAACAAATTGTTCCAAATACATGGCTTCTGGGTGCTTGTGACCCCAGACACCTTGGCGCAGAATGTGCTCCACCTTCTTCGCCTCGTGTGTCGACCTATCCGCAGTACCCTGCGCACCCCCAATGACCATGCACCTGCAGTATCAGCTCAAGGCAGGCAGTTACTACCTGTACGACATGCGCGAATCGCCCAGCGCTGTCACAGGTGAGCGCCGCTTCAAGCTCAAGACAGATTTGCTGGCCATTGCGTTCAACCAGTACACGGGCGAAGTCCATCAGCATGGCACGCCTTCGCGCATTCAGTCATGGGCCTTGAATACACGGCGCCGCCTGCGTGCTGCCGGGCAGTGGCAGGAGGCGGATGACATCGTGGTGGTGACAGGCCCCTTCCCCGTGGAAGAAATCAACAAATGCCTGTCGATCAAGGGCTACTGCCGCCGTCTGCTGCAGCGCCTCGCAACTCTGCCCCACGGCAAGCTGCAGGCCTGGCAGAACATGCAGAAAACCCAGAGCAGCACGCACGGGCACAGCCACCAGCGCAGTCAGGATAAGCGCTGGCAGCGCAAGGCGGCGTAAGGCCGCTTGTTCAGACCTTACGCAGCGTCTGCGTCTTCAGCATCCACCGCGTCGGTGTCTGCGGCTTCCTCATCTTCCGGCGTGCGCACCACCAGGACCGGGCGATGGCAGTGGGTAATCACCGCCTTGGAGCCAGAACCCACGATCACGCTCTTGAGTGCACCCATGCCGCGTGCGCCCATGATGACCATGTCGGCATCCAGTTCCTCGGCCATGTCCACCAGCATGCTGCCGGGCTCGCCCAGCACGACTTCCATCGAGTAACCCACGCCCTCGGCATCGAGCAGAGCAGCGGCTTCGCTCATGAGGTTTTCGCCTGCCTCTACGGCAGCAGCGGCAATGGCGTCCGGATCTCTGGTTGCCAGCTCCAGCAGAGAGGCCGGTTCCTGCACATTCACGAGGGCGATCTCGGTGCGCAAGCCCCGGGCCATCAGCTTGAGCGCCTCGCGCACGGCCTGCAGTGATTCGCTGGAACCATCGACGGCAATCATGATGTGGGTGTACATGGCGTGCTCCTTGTCATCGTTGTGGGTGTGCAAGAGATTCCACTATAGAGCACCCCGACACCCTGCATGCTGCGGCAGCGCAAGCCGCCTTCTGGGACAATGCGCGCCATCATGCTGCAGTTCGAACTTCTCAAAACCGATCCCACCAGCCACGCCCGCCGTGGCAAGCTCACGCTCAATCATGGCGTGGTGCAGACTCCCATCTTCATGCCCGTAGGCACCTATGGCACCGTCAAGGGCGTGATGCCCCGCAGCCTGGAAGAAATGGGCGCGCAAATCATTCTGGGCAACACCTTCCACCTGTGGATGCGTCCCGGTCTGGACATCATGAAGACCTTTGGCGGTCTGCATGGTTTTGAGAAGTGGAACAAGCCCATCCTGACCGACTCGGGCGGCTTTCAGGTGTGGAGCCTGGGTTCCATGCGCAAGATCACGGAAGAAGGCGTGCACTTCCAGAGCCCCGTGAATGGCGACAAGCTGTTCATGTCGCCCGAGGTGAGCATGCAGATCCAGACGGTGTTGAACTCCGACATCGTCATGCAGCTCGACGAGTGCACCCCCTACGAGACCAACGGCAAGAAGACCACGGAAGCCGAAGCGCGCAAGTCCATGGAGATGAGCCGCCGCTGGGCCAAGCGCTCCAAGGACGAATTCGAGCGTCTGGAGAACCCCAATGCGCTGTTTGGCATTGTGCAGGGCGGCATGTACACCAACCTGCGCGAAGAGTCGCTGCAGGCGCTGGTGGAAATGGATTTCCCCGGCTACGCCGTGGGCGGTGTCTCCGTGGGTGAGCCTAAGGACGAGATGCTGGAGATCATGGCGCACACGCCCCATCTGCTGCCCGCCAACAAGCCCCGCTACCTGATGGGCGTGGGCACACCGGAAGACCTGGTGCAAGGGGTGGCCGATGGCGTGGACATGTTCGACTGCGTAATGCCTACCCGCAATGCACGCAATGGCACCGTGTTCACCCGCTATGGCGACCTGAAGCTGCGCAATGCCCGCCACAAGACCGACCACCAGCCGCTGGATTCCACCTGCACCTGCCACGCCTGCGCAGGCAAGAGCGGCATCAGCTGGGACAACGGCGGGCGCGACGGCTTCAGCCGTGCGTATCTGCACCATCTGGACCGCTGTGGCGAGATGCTCGGCCCCATGCTGACCACCATCCACAACCTGCACTACTACCTGAACCTGATGCAGGAAATCCGCGATGCGCTGGAAGCCGGCACTTTTGCGGAGTTCCGGGCCAAGTTCAAGGCCGACCGCGCACGCGGTGTGTAGAACCGCAAAGCGGCATCCACAGCAACCTCCTTCGGGAGGTTTTTTTACGTGCAGTCGTTGACGATTCTTGTCATTCCGGCGAATTTGTCTGCCATCCACGCCAGAAATCGCTCACCACAATAGCTTGCATCGCTTTTCATGCAGGGCAGCGGCCCTGCGTTGTGTAACGGTGCAGCCCAACGCTTCAACCCTTTCTGTGACTTCGCCGCGGTGGCCATTGCAGCTGGGGCTGGTGGTGTGCATCTGCCTGGCATGCCTGGTGGGGTTTGCCAGCCGGCCGATGGGCTATCTGGCGGCGCTGTGGCCAGCCAACGCCATCATGCTGGGCATCTTGCTGCGCCATCCACAGCTGGGCAGATCCGGCTGGACCTGGGTGCTGGCCTTGCTGGCCTACATGCTCACAGACTGGGTGTCCGGCTCGGAGCTGTTCGTCGTGCTCACGCTCAATACGGCGAATGTGATGGGGGTGCTGGGCGCATGGCTGTTCCTGAGCCGTCAGAGCCCGGCCGTGCTGGGCTTTCAGCGCCAGCGCTCAGTGCTGGTCCTGTTCGTGGGCAGTGTCATCGGCGCTGTGGTGTGCACGGCCTTCGGGGCTCTGGCCAGCAGCGCGGCGTTTGGGGTGCCGTTGCTGCAATCCATTGCCCTGTGGCTCTCGGGCGAGTTTTTCAGCTATATCCTGCTGCTGCCCATGTTCATGGCTGCCCCCCGGGGCTGGATCTGGCAGTGGCCGCGTTCTGCGCACAAGGAGCTGCCCACCCCATGGCCGCTGGTGGCGGTGCTGATCAGTGAGGTGCTCAGCCTTGTGATCGGCGGCCCCGGGGCCATTGCTTTTCTGATGCCTGCCATGGTCTGGTCTGCCATGACGTACAGCGTGCAGGCCATCACGGTGCTGAACGTGGTGATCTGTCTGGGCAAGACAGCCATTCTGGCGCTGGGCCACTTCAGCTTCACGCCTGACCATGTGATGGATGCCGTTTCCTATCGCTCCGGCCT
>JAEZZU010000230.1 GCA_023418355.1 Pseudomonadota bacterium
GCGAGACGCTGCAGGTGCAGTGGAAGGGCAGGAATATTGCCGATGTGCTGGAGATGACGGTGGAAGACGCCCACGCCTTCTTCAAGGACGTGCCCAGCATCCACCGCAAGCTGCAGACGCTGATGGATGTGGGCCTGGGCTATATCCGCCTGGGCCAGAGCGCGACCACGCTCTCGGGCGGCGAGGCGCAGCGCGTCAAGCTCGCACAGGAGCTGTCCAAGCGCGACACGGGCCGCACGCTCTACATCCTCGATGAACCCACGACCGGCCTGCACTTTGCCGATGTGCAGCTGCTGCTCAAGGTGCTGCACCAGCTGCGCGATGCGGGCAACACCATCGTGGTGATCGAGCACAACCTGGACGTGATCAAGACGGCAGACTGGGTCATCGACATGGGCCCCGAAGGGGGCGCAGGCGGCGGCCAGGTGGTGGCCACAGGCACGCCCGAGCAGGTGGCGGCGAACCCGGCCAGCCATACGGGGCGCTATCTGCAGGCGTACTTGCAGCCGCGCTGAAAATTCTGTTTCGATAGCGGTTAGCGCTCAAAGAAAAAGGGTTTCAGATAGTTTTCTATCTGAAACCCTTTGTTTTTCTGCACTGGCTGCTTCTGTTTTTATCTTCTGCGCAGCAGGGCACGGCGCAGCATGCGCGCCGCACGGTCGCGGATCTGGAAGGGGCTGTGGCTTTCTGCAGGGCGGTACTTGGCGCGGGTACAGGCCGTGAGAAAGTCCCCCAGCAGCACGCTGCTGTCGATGATGGGGCTGTCCGGGTTGCTGAATTCCGGGTGCCACTGCGTGGCTGCGATATAGCTTTTGCCCGGCTCGTGGCGGCAGATGGCTTCGGGAATGTGGTCCGGAATGCTCCAGGCTTCCACCTCAAAGCCGGGGGCCACCTGCTTGATGCCCTGGTGGTGGATGCTGTTCACGCGCGCCACATAGGTGTTGGGGTAGAGCTGCGCCAGGCGCGAGCCGGGCACGATGTGGATGTCGTGCTGGTGGCGGTCATAGATATCGGCATTGCGGTGCACCTGCGCGCCCGGCACCTGGGTGAGGATGTCCTGATACAGCGTGCCGCCAAAGGCCACGTTGATGAGCTGCAACCCGCGGCACACGCCAAAGATGGGTTTGCCCGCCTGGCTGAAGGCCTCGACCACGGCCAGGTCGTACAGATCGCGCACGCGGTCGCCCAGCCATTCGGGGCGCAGCGGCTCTTCGCCATAGCTGCCGGGCCAGACATCGGCACCACCGTGCATGACCACGCCGTCCAGCCAGTCCGCATAGTGGGCCAGCGTGACATCGCCCTTGGCGGTTTCGCCCATGGGGCAGGGGATCATCACCACCATGGCGCCGCTGGACATGATCCAGTGCGCAATGGACTGCTCCACGTATTGCAGGGTTTTGCCCGTGAACAGCGGGCGGCTGGGGTCTGCGTGCGAGAAACAGGCAGACAGACCGATCTTGAGGCGGCGTGAGGCAGGCAGGGACATGGGCGCGGGGAGTGTGGTGGTCAGCGTGACCGTAGTTGTAACCCCTGCCCACCGCCCTGTCATGTAGGAACTGCGGCTATACGGTTTTAGCGGTGCGCATCTGCCAACAAGGTCACCGATGTGCTGGCCTTCTGCCCCTGCTCCAGCTGGAACTGCTGCACCAGCTGCGCCAGCACGGCGGCCTGTTCGCGCAGGCTGCCAGCGGCTGCGGCCGCCTGTTCCACCAGCGCCGTGTTCTGCTGGGTGCCGCCTTCCATGTCCACCACGGCCTCGTGGATCTGGGCAATGTCATGGCTTTGCGCCTGCGAGGCCGCGCTGATCTCGGACATGATGCCGGTCACGCGCTGCACGCTTTGCACAATCTCCTGCATGGTCTGGCCAGCCTGCTGCACCATGGTCGTGCCATTGCCCACCTTCTGCACCGATTCACCAATGAGCTGGTGGATCTCGCGTGCCGCCGTGGCCGAACGCTGTGCCAGCGAGCGCACTTCGCCCGCCACCACGGCAAAGCCGCGGCCCTGTTCACCCGCACGCGCGGCTTCCACCGCTGCATTCAGGGCCAGGATATTGGTCTGGAAGGCAATGCCATCAATCACGCCAATGATGTCGGCAATGCGGCGGGAGGACTGCTGGATCTCTTCCATCACCTGCACCACGCTCTGCACCACATCGCCGCCCTTGTGGGCCACGTCATAGGCGGTCTGGGCCAGCTGGTTGGCGCTGTTGGCATGCTCGGCATTGCGCTGCACGTTGTCGGTCAGCTGCTGCAGCGACTGCACGGTCTGCGTCAGCGCCTCGGCCTGGTGTTCGGTACGGCTGGACAGGTGCTGGTTGCCTGCCGCAATTTCGCTGGCGGCCACTTCCACCGAGCTGCTGGTGCCCTGAATGCGGTGCAGCACCTGGGTGATGCTCTCGGCAAACTGGTTGTAGGCCTGGCCAATGTGGGTCAGCTCGTCATTGCCCTGCAGCTGCAGGCGGTGGGTGAAGTCCCCCTGGCCCGCGGCAGCAATGGCCTGCTGCACCCCCTGCAGACGCGCCAGCGCACGGCTGACCAGCACGTACAGCAACGCAGCCGCCGCTACGCTCACCAGCAGTGCCACCACGATGGAGTTGCGCAACGAGGCGTCCAGGCCAGCAGTTACCTCTTCGGCATCCATGGCCACGGCCAGCTGCCAGGGTGTGCCCGCGATGGGCTGGGCAAACAGGTAGACATCACGCCCGCCAATCTGCCAGGGGTGGGCTTCGTTGGCCGCCAGGCGCTGCAAGGAAAGATTGGGGTGCAGCGTATGCACGGGCTTGAGCAGCAGTTCCTTGTCCGGGTGGGCCACCACCGCGCCGGTGCCGCTCACCATGAAGGCAAAACTGTGTGCGGTCGGGCGCACGGCAGCGACAGACTCGACCACGGTGTCCAGCATCACGTCACCGGCCACTACGCCCTGTTCCTGCTGGGGACGTCCCACCAGTTCCGAAAAAGTGATGATGAGCTTGCCCGTGGACGCGCCGATGTACGGCTCACTGATGGACTTGCCGCTTGTGGCCAGCGCGCCTTTGTACCAGGCGCGCGTGCGTGGGTCATAGTCGGCCGCACGCGTGCTGCGGTTTTCGGAGAACAGATAACTGCCATCGGGGTAGCCCATGTAGGCCTGGTCAAAACCGGCGGCTTTTACCGCCGTACGCAGCACGCTGATGCGTTCATCCGCGCCGATATGCGGCACCAGCGAACTCACCACCGCCTGCTTGCTTTGCAGCCATTGCGCCAGCCGCTGGGCATGGGCCTGCGCTATTTCTTCTGCCTGATCCTCGACCGAGCGCATGGTGGCATCACGAACGACCCAGTAGTTGGCTGCCGCGATGGCTGCCATGGACAAAACCAGAATCACCACACAGATTGCGACGATGCGTGTACGAAGGGAAAGCTGCATACCAAGGGCTCAGGAGACGACGAATAATTCGAATATGGATCTATGTAAACGAATGTATCCTGTCCTTGTGCCCCTCTCCCGCCAGCCCACATGCAGGAAGCGTTTTGGCTGATTGGACATTTGACCAAAATCAAGTAACTTTCAAACGCCGACTTGAAATGCACCAAAGAAGTCCCACACTGTAAAAAACAACACACCGAGACTGCGCGTGCAGCCATCGCGTGAACGATTTCGCTGGTCACCCGGCGCAACCGCTGCACCACAGGTGCAGCTTTGGCGATAAGGAGATATGCATGCAAGTACAAGTCCATACCGACGCAACCATCCAGGGCGGCGAATCGCTGGAACAATGGGCTCGTGAGGAGGTCAACAGCAAGCTGGCCCGCCTCAAGGAATACGTGGTGCGGGTAGAGGTCTTTTTCACGGGCGTGGATGCCATGAAGGCCAATGGCGCCCCCGGCAAGAAATGCGTGCTGGAAACCCGTGCCAATGGTCGTCCACCTGTAGCCGTCAATGCCGAAGCCGAAAAGCTGCACGATGCCTTCAATGCCGCCATTGAAAAACTGCGCCGTGCCGTAGAGTCTGATCTCGACAAGGTGCGCGACAAGAACATCCGTGAAAGCGTGCGCGGCGTGGATGACGCAGCCACCGGCACGGAAGGCTGAGCGCCCGGTCTTTTCTCCCCCACACTACAAAAAAAGCCATGACCGCAAGGTCATGGCTTTTGTTTTGGGCGCTGCGGCGCAGGCTTAAATGGTTTCGGCAGTCAGCGCGCCGGGCGTGGTCAGCTTGTCAGCCACCAGCAGTGTCTTCATCTGGGCTTGACCCATGATGCCCAGCTCTTCAGCCACCACGGCGATGGGCTTGCCGGTAGCAATCGCAGTCTTGGCAATCTTGGCTGCCTTTTCGTAGCCAATCAGGGGGTTCAGTGCGGTCACCAGGGTCACGGACTCATGGATGCGGGCATCCAGCAGTGCAGTGTTGGCCACAATGCCTTCCACGCAGTTCATCTGCAGCGTCTTGCAGGCGGCGGCCAGGTGGGTCAGGCTCTGGTGCAGCGCCCAGCCCATCAGGGGCTCGAAAGCGTTCAGCTGCAGCTGACCGGCTTCCACGGCCATGGTGATGGCAGCGTCGTTGCCGATCACTTCAAAGCACACCTGGTTCATCACCTCGGGGATCACGGGGTTGACCTTGCCGGGCATGATGGAAGAACCCGCCTGGCGGGCGGGCAGCTTGATGTCACCCACGCCAGCCTGAGGGCCGGAAGACAGCAGACGCAGGTCGTTGCTGATCTTGGACAGCTTCACGGCGATGCGCTTGAGGATGCCGGAGATGTCCGCAAACACGCCGGTATCAGCCGTGCCCGCAATCATGTCCTTGGCCTTGAACACCGGCACGCCGGAAAACTCGGCCAGCTTGGCGGTCACCACGTCGGCATAGCCCACGGGAGCGTTGATGCCGGTGCCAATCGCTGTGCCGCCCATGTTGATTTCGCACAGCAGGGCTGCGGACTCGCGCAGGCGCTGCTCGTCAGCGGCAATCATGGACACAAAGGCGTTGAACTCCTGGCCCAGCGTCATGGGCACGGCGTCCTGCAGCTGGGTGCGGCCAATCTTCAGGATGTCCTTGAACTCTTCGGCCTTGGCCTGGAAGGCACCGCGCAGCGAAGCCAGCGCCGCCAGCAGGTTCTGCACTTCAAAGTAGGTAGCCAGCTTCACGGAGGTAGGGTAGGAGTCGTTGGTTGACTGCGAGGCGTTCACGTGGTCATTGGGGTGAATCACGTCGTAGCGGCCCTTTTCCAGACCCAGTGTTTCCAGCGCCAGGTTGGCGATCACCTCGTTGGCGTTCATATTGGTCGAAGTGCCGGCACCGCCCTGGATCACGTCCACCACAAACTGGTCGTGGTGCTTGCCTGCGATCAGCAGATCGCAGGCCTTGGAAATAGCCTCAGCCTGTTGCGCATTGATGGCCCCCATGGCCAGGTTGGCAGCAGCAGCAGCCTTCTTCACATAGGCAAAGCCGCGAATCAGCGCGGGCATCTGTGCCACGGTCTGTCCGGTAATGGGGAAGTTTTCCACGGCGCGAGCCGAATGCACTCCCCAGTAGGCGTTGTCGGGAATGTCCTTGGGACCCAAAAAGTCACTTTCTTGGCGCATGACGAGCACTCTCCAATGCTATAAACAAAACAGGCGTGCCACATGTGCAAACGCCGCCCTTGGGCGGCGTGACAGGCAGATGTGGTGACGCCCTACACCACTGGAAACAGTGCAAACCATGCTCAGTGGCGCAGGGCGCATGCATGGGATTATGAAATCTTCCCTGCATAAGTTGCACCTGTTTTGTGCATAGATATCAAAATTGCACATTCATGGTGCCTTGCACCTGATTTCTGCTCAATACGTGGGCAAGTTAATGAATAAAACACATAGATTAGTTGTTTTTATTCAATATTCGCACTGATTTAGTGCGAATAGGCGTCGCATAAATGCTCTGATTTGGTGCATCCCAACCCCATCAGCAGATGGCCGCTGGAAGTGCCGCGCCAGAGCTGCGCTGCCTTTGCCCCACCACTTGTGTCCGTATCACACCTATAAGGAGAACGACCATGCCGACAAGCACCATTGCTACCAAGCTTCCCACCCAGTTCCAGGCCCGTATCAACGGCAAAGTGCAGCACCGCGTAGGGGACGGCATGCTGCATGACATCCCCCATGGGCAGGAAGTGCATGTAGACACAGCCCTGGCCAGCATGGTCCTGTCCTGGACCAGCGACGGCCAGCCCGTCACCGTCACGCTGGCACGTGATGAATTTCTGTTCTACGTGGAAGAAGGCCGCATCGAAGTGCTGCCCTGAAGCCCTGCCTGGCAGCCACGGCCCCCAAACAAAAAGCCAAGTCCTGAGGATTTGGCTTTTTTCATAGCTGCCAGCGCTTACTGGGTAAGCGCTGGAGGCCAATTTGGCTGGTAATTGGTATTACTTGCCAGCCACCACGCGCACCATTTCCAGGCACTTGTTGGAGTAGCCCCACTCGTTGTCGTACCAGGCCACGACCTTCACGAAAGTCTTGTCCAGCGCGATACCGGCTTCAGCGTCGAACACGGAGGTGCAGGTCTCGCCACGGAAGTCGGTGGCCACCACCTTGTCTTCGGTGTAGCCCAGTACGCCCTTCAGAGCGCCCTGCGACTGTGCCTTCATTTCAGCGCAGATCTCTTCGTAGGAAGCTTCGGTGTTCAGCTCCACGGTCAGGTCCACCACGGATACGTCAGAGGTAGGCACGCGGAAAGACATGCCGGTCAGCTTCTTGTTCAGCTCGGGAATCACCACGCCCACGGCCTTGGCAGCGCCAGTGCTGGAAGGAATGATGTTTTCCAGAATGCCGCGGCCGCCGCGCCAGTCCTTGTTGGAAGGGCCGTCCACAGTCTTTTGAGTGGCAGTGGCTGCGTGCACAGTGGTCATCAGGCCGCGCTTGATGCCCCACTTGTCATTCAGCACCTTGGCCACAGGAGCCAGGCAGTTGGTGGTGCACGAAGCGTTGGAGATCACGTCTTGACCGGCATAGGTCTTGTCGTTCACGCCGAACACGAACATGGGGGTGGCGTCCTTGGAAGGGGCCGACATGATGACCTTCTTGGCACCAGCAGTGATGTGCTTGCGGGCGGTTTCGTCGGTCAGGAACAGGCCGGTGGATTCGATCACCACTTCGGCGCCCACTTCGTTCCACTTCAGGTTGGCAGGGTCGCGCTCCTGGGTCAGGCGGATCTTCTTGCCGTTCACGATCAGGGTGTTGCCCTCGACCGAAACTTCACCGTCAAAACGACCGTGCACGCTGTCGTACTTCAGCATGTAGGCCAGGTAGTCGGGCTCGAGCAGGTCGTTGATGCCCACGATTTCGATGTCCGAAAAGTTCTGCACGGCGGAGCGCAGCACATTGCGGCCAATACGGCCAAAGCCGTTGATACCAACCTTGATAGTCATAGTTGCCTCGTCTATGGATAGTGAAAACAAAAAAACGCTGTGACTGTACGTAAAACACCCGCCTGGGCCAAGGCCGGGGCGGGTGTTGCAAGCATCGTTATTTATTGCGCTTGATGGCTTCAACCACGGTGGCGGTCACGTTCTCTGCCGTGAAGCCAAAGTGCTTGAACAGCACGGACGCGGGGGCCGATTCGCCGTAGGTGTCGATACCGACCACGGCGGCGCAGCCGTACTTCCACCAGAAGTCGGTCACGCCCATTTCCACCGCGATGCGGGGGATGCCAGCGGGCAGCACGCTGCTCTTGTAGGCCACGTCCTGCTTGTCGAAGGTGGTGGTGCTGGGCATGGAAACCACGCGCACGCCAATCTTCTGCTCGGCCAGCATCTTCTGGGCAGCCAGGGCCAGCTGCACTTCGGAGCCGGTGGCAATGATCACTGCCTGTGGCTTGCCCTTGATGCCCACATCAGCAGGCTCGGACAGCACATAGGCGCCGTTGGCGATGTTGTCCAGTGCCTCTTCCGACTTGGGCGAGTAGGCCAGGTTCTGGCGGGAGAGCAGCAGGGCGGTAGGCTTGTTCTTGTGGCTCAGTGCCACGGTCCATGCCACGGCAGTTTCCGTGGTGTCGGCAGGGCGCCATACGTCCAGGTTGGGGATCAGACGCAGGGAAGCGGCATGCTCGATGGACTGGTGGGTAGGGCCGTCTTCACCCAGACCGATGGAGTCGTGCGTGAACACATGGATCACGCGCTGCTTCATCAGCGCAGCCATGCGGATGGCATTGCGGCTGTAGTCCGAGAAGGTCATGAAGGTGCCGCCGTAGGGGATGTAGCCGCCGTGCAGCGCCACACCGTTCATGATGGCGGCCATGCCGAACTCGCGCACACCGTAGTTGATGTGGCGGCCGATCTTGCCGTCTTCGGTCTTGACCACGTTGCCCTTGTCATCCACGCGGAAAGCGGGAGTGGACTTGGTGTTGGTGAGGTTGGAGCCTGTCAGGTCAGCCGAGCCGCCCAGCAGTTCAGGCAGCGCAGCGGTCAGGCCTTCCAGAGCCAGCTGGCTGGCCTTGCGGCTGGCCACGGTGGCTGCGGTGTCGTGCGCGTCCGAGGCGATCTTGGTGGCCACTTCCAGGAAGTTGGCAGGCAGGTCACCGGCCATGCGGCGCTTGAATTCAGCGGCCAGCTCGGGGAAGGCCTTTTCGTAGGCGGCGAACTTCTTGTTCCAGGCAGCTTCGGCCTTCTTGCCAGCAGCCTTGGCATCCCAGTCGGCATAGACCTCGGCAGGGATGGCAAAGGGTGCGTGCTCCCAGCCCAGTGCAGCGCGGGTCAGTGCAATTTCTTCGGCGCCCAGAGGCTCGCCGTGGGCCTTGGAAGTGTTGGCGCGGTTGGGCGAGCCCTTGCCGATGCTGGTCTTGCAGCAGATCAGCGTAGGCTTGTTCTTGCTCTTCTTGGCAGCAGCGATGGCGGCGTCCACGGCGTCCACGTTGTGGCCGTCCACGCCACGGATCACATTCCAGCCGTAGGCTTCAAAGCGGGCAGGGGTATCGTCACCAAACCAGGGTGTCACTTGGCCGTCGATGGAGATGCCGTTGTCATCCCACAGCGCGATCAGCTTGTTGAGCTTCCAGGCACCAGCCAGTGCAGCCGCTTCGTGCGAGATGCCTTCCATCAGGCAGCCGTCGCCCATGAACACATAGGTGTAGTGGTCCACGATGGCGTGCTTGGGCTGGTTGAATTCGGCAGCCAGCAGCTTTTCAGCCAGTGCAAAGCCCACGGCATTGGTGATGCCCTGACCCAGAGGGCCGGTGGTGGTTTCCACGCCGGGGGTTACGCCCACTTCGGGGTGGCCGGCGGTCTTGCTGTGCAGCTGGCGGAAGTTCTTGATCTCTTCCATGGGCAGGTCGTAGCCGGTCAGGTGCAGCAGCGCATAGATCAGCATGGAGCCGTGGCCGTTGGACAGAATGAAACGGTCGCGGTTGGCCCAGTGGGGGTTGGCTGGGTTGTGCTGCAGGTGGCGGCTCCACAGAGCCACTGCCATGTCGGCCATGCCCATGGGGGCGCCAGGGTGGCCGGAGTTTGCTTGTTGCACTGCGTCCATGGCCAAGGCACGGATTGCGTTGGCCATCATTGGGGTGTTTGCCATGG